>CAUPYH010000001.1:0-85330 GCA_963515595.1 uncultured Eikenella sp.
CGGCTTGAGTGTGTAGTTGGTCGCACCGGCCTGCACACTTTGGCCTTTCGGGTTGCCCCAGCAGTGCGTTCATTCTCGCGCCGGTTTGGCCGTTTCGATTGTAGGTATTGGATACCCCAAGCAGCCGCACATTCGCCCCCTTGGCACGCAATGCACGGATTTGGGCTCGGATGCCGTCGGTATCGTTCGGGTTGTTACTCATACCGGACGACAGAATCACGGTTTGGCCTTGCAAGTTGCCGGAATAGCCGTTGATGAAGCCCAATACCTGCTGCGGATTAGCACCAATTCTAGTTGACCCTGTGCCGTTTACCGCGCTGCGGTAGCCGTGAGCGATACTATCGCCGAAGTAAATCGTACCACCCGGGGAAAACATCTGTTTAGCGACACGTTCTCCCGAGCCTAGGCTTCGTACCGCCGCCTGCGCCGAACCTGCCGCGCCGGGGGTGCGGCCAGTAGCAACATCAACTGCGCCGGATACCCGTTCGGCGGCGCTCTGTACCTGCTCCGCCACGAAATTTACCGGGCGCATGGCTAGGCGTTTGGCCGCCGTCCAAGAGCAGCGGATTGGCAAGTTTGCCGTCGTGGTCTTTGATTTGCACCAGTATCTGACCGCGCCCGAACAGGCCGTCTGTTTCGATGGCTTTGCGGAACACATCACGCACGTTCAGCCGCTCGTAGCATTCCTCAATCTGCTTGATGAGGTCGCTGTTGTCTTCTTCGCCTACGGATTTGATTTCTATTCACTGGCGGGTCATTTCGTTGGCGGTGGTTTCGCTCACGCTGCGGTATTCGGAAATCTGCGCCAACTCGGCCAAGCGCGGATAACCGATAAAGCCGGTGCCGAAAAAGCAATCAGCCCCAAAGTTTCCTAAGGGGCTGCTGTCCATGGCTATACCGTTTGGCTTCACGCCGTCCGGCAGGGCTGGGAAATCCAAGCTGTATGATGCAGGCTGCTTTTCAGGTAGCCTTTGCAACGCACGGCGCATGGCCTTGGCGTTCGGCTTGTTCTTTTTCTTACTCATAGTCCGCTCAATATCTTGGGGTTGATGTTCAATCCGCCCTGCACGGGGGCAAAAGCCATAACCAGCGCATCCGCCCGGTTCGGGCTGGGAATGCCACGTTTTTTCATGTCTTTCTTGCTCTCCACTTTCACGCGCCCGTTTTGGTCGTAATCCACCTGCGGGCGGCTCAGTTCGGCAGTCAGGTACTCCAACTCGTGCAGGCTGCTTGATAGGCTGATAAGTTGGTCTTCGGGGTAACTGTCCCCGTGATGGACGGCGCGCCACGTCTTATAGAAGCGGTCGCGCACCATCCACCACGCCTGCGCCTTAATGTTGGCGAACATGTCGCGGTTTTTCTTGTCGTCGGTGTATTTGGCATCAGGCTTGTACACCGCACCGCCGGCATTGAAGCCTAGCGTCTGCACCTTGCCGTTCTTACGCCGGAACTGTGCCTTCACACCGGCACCCACGCCGATGTTGTCGTACACAATGCGGTCAATATTCTGCTCTTGGGCATACAGGTAAACCTTGTCGGCGGAATAAATCACGTCTTGGCCGCGCCATTGCTGCATATCGGTTACGACGGAGCCGTGCCGCAATACGGTGGCATTGGCATCATCGCCTTCATCGGCCACGTCAAACCCAAGAATGCGCCGGCCTGCGGCGGAGAAGCCCAGTTTTTCATGCGCATCAATGGCGGCTTCAATCCAGCTTGGCTTGATAATCGCCAGTTCGCTATCGGCAACCGGCTCGCCAAGCCAGATGTGACGGTAAAGGTCTTCATCCCGCTCTTTGCATTCGAGCATATCGGCCAGCAGCGGCGTATCGGCAAAATGCGGGTTGATGTCGTAGTTGGCCTTTAAGACAATGCTGTCTTTGGGCGGGTGGACGATGAACCGCTGATAGGTATCGTCCAAAATGTTTTTCGGGTTGAAACTGATCCATATTTCCGCGTTTTTGTCGCCACGAATGGACGATATCAGCACGTCCCATGAATTTTTTGTTACCGCTTCGGCTTCTTCCACCCAGCACACGCCGACACCCTGAATCGATTTGATTTTGGTAACGTTGTTCTTGATGCCGTAAAACACGAACTTCGCGCCCGTGCCTTTATGGGTGATGGTGGATTTCAGAATATCGAACTCATCCGCGTAACCCAAGCGTTCGATGGTCTCAATCAATAGCTGGTACACCGAATCATCCAGCGAGCCTTGAAACTCACGGGCACATAAAATGACCGTGCCGATGCGGCGCGATACCTCCACCGCCAATTCCGCCAAGAAATATGATTTCCCGCTACCGCGCCCGCCATACAGCACCTTGTAACGCGCCTTGCGGATAAGCGGCTTGAAATACGGATTGGCCATAGGGTTACTTGAAAATATCTTCCAGCGAGCGGGTCTCTACCTTCACGCGCATATCGGCATCTAATTCCAGCTTCTCGCCATACTTCTTCGGCGCGAGCTTAGCGGCCTTCCATTTGCGGGCGTCGATTTGTAACTTGGCTTTCGCCACTTCACCCGTTTCAGGGGCGACAGAATCGGCAATATCGATAATCTCGTCGGCAAAACCGTCCGCCTGTTCCTCGCGCGCACGCGCGTATTGCTCCTGAAAATCTTGGTGTTCTGCCAACCAGCGGTGTACTGTGCCGCCCGCAGGCATATCCGCAGATGAACAAATCGCCCGCAAGCTCATGCCACGGGCGATCAGTTCACAGATTTTATCTGCCGTTTCTTGACTGTATGTTGTCGGTCGCCCGACTGGGCGTTTTGCTTTTGCCATATCGAGCTATCCTAAATTAAAGGCCGCCTAAAGGCAGCCAAAAGGAAAGGAGAAAATTGCCAATTCGCAACTTTCTCCGAAATATAGCACTTTTATATCAAAAGTGTTTCATGCTGTCAAGTGCAAAACAAAAGCAGCCCGAATGCAACTAAAGCACTCGGGCTGGAATTCTGTTTCTTTTACCCACGGCAAAACCCCCGCATGGGTAACGATTGAATAATACGCCCCTGATAACCGAAATGCAAGTGTTTCTATGTTATCTGTTGCTGATTTATTGCATTTCAAAAGCGAAAGGCCCCGAAAACCGGAGCCATAACGCCGACCAGGGAACCCCCCAATCCACTTAATGCATAGTATATAGCCTTGGGCATTTATCCTTCAATGTATTCCCCTTCCCAAATAGGCATCCCAGAATCTATTGCGGTTAGATTTAATTCCATTTGGAGGTGGACGCCCACTGCGATTTGAGAATATTTATGTAATTTTTCAATTAGTGCATGGTTGCCACTTAATACTTGCTCCGGTGTTTGTTCACCAATACCAGTCAAACGGAAGAATACCATGTATTCTGCTTCAATTGAGAAAATATTCTCGTTCTGTCCGTTAACAGCTCTAAACCATACTGTAGGGCGAAGTAAAATCTGGTCATTCTCTTCATTCAAGAAGATCTTCCCTGGAGTAACAGTAAGCCGCCTGGTTATTTCTGATATATCAATACTCTTTTCCGCAACCTGCCGATTTGACGTACCCTGTTTAACATCAAGTATCTGAATTTTCATCTTATACTTCCAGTGCTAGCGGTCTAAAGTTTCCGATGTGGTAAGGTTGTCGCTTAGATAAGTTGGTTATAGGGGAGGCGGATGTAATATTCAAAACCCGTCCATATTCTGCTTGCAGCTTAGACTCGGTTGAAATCACAATCTTTTCATCCAGCGCAAATAGCATGGAAACCATTGTCTCGATAGTCAGATTATTACTGCCCCCCATAATCCTAGAAACAAGAGATTTACTTTTGCCCGTGAGTTTGGCTAGGTCGGTATAGGAGAGTTTCTTTTCATCCAAGAGATTATTCAGCATGATGGCGAAATCTACTTTTACCTCTTCTTGAGCTTCTATTAGCTCGTAATTTTCTATTTTATTCATGGCACTAAATGCTCCAAGGACAACATATTTTGTAGTTGCCTATAAGTCTTTTCCAAATCTGCCGGCTTAGTTTTCTGCCATTTTTTCAGCACACTGTGGCTAAGCAAGAAGCAACCTTGCAAGTTTGGAGTGCTTACACAATAAATGCGAATCGGTTGTTTAATAAACTCATACACTTGAATGCCGTGTATCTTGCCAGCCTTGTGAAACATCTGTGATGGCAGCTGCTCACCGCGAGCGAAACGCTGCATAATAATCCGGATGCTGGCCGCATGACGGACAGTTTGAGCGGATTGCTGATAGTCATCCAGCTCACGTTCCAAGCTGGATACTTCTTCCCCATCTTCGCATAGTACGCATAAAGGGCGTATGCCATTGTATAGCAGTTTAGGTTTCATTGTACACTTATAAGTAAACTATAGGCATCAAATTTATCAAACAACACACCTGAGCAAATCAAGTTTCATCATACCCTAAGCCAAATAAAAAAAGCAGCCCAAAGGCTGCTGGTTCCGGCTAGGCTGGGCCGACTCTCGTTTTGCAGAAAAATCAAGTTGTTGATTTCATTTTATTTGCTTTGGCCAAGGTATAGGGCCGACGACATTTCAAATATGGCGAATTCGCCATAATTAAAATTACACTGTCGCATGATGAAGTGAACTAGTTCCAAAATGGAACTAGTTCGAGCCAAACCCCGCGAACACATCACGGGGCTTGGGCTACCTGAAAATCAGGCGTTAAGCTGGTGATAGCGGGCTTTCTCCGCACTGTCGCCATCCCAGGGGAAGTATTGGAAATACTCGTTATCGGGTACGCTGATTCCAGCCTGTTCGGTCACGTTGTGCAGGAACATGATGCTGTCGGCGGCGTGGTCGTTCAGGGTGGCGGCTAGGCGGCGGTTCAGCCCGCGCAAGGCTGCCCGGTGCTGGTAGATAAATTCGGCACAGTACAGGCTGTTAATTACAGCACCCTGCAAGTTGCGCAGGGGTTTGGGCCGCATATTTTCAGGTAGCCTATCCAGCACTTCGCCGTTCAGCCCGCTTTGTAATGTGAGCGAATGCACATAAGCCACCGCAGCAGGCAACAACGGGGCGGCGATTTGGTCGATATGTGCCACGCCGAAGCGCTGATGCACCATGCGGTAGGCTGCCGAATAATCAATACCGCAGCGGGCGACCAGCAGCTTAACCGCACCCACCAAGCCGCGCCGTTCGTCTATCGTGGTTTGGGTTTCGAGCTTGGGGCTACCTGAAACATCTTCCTGCGTATCGAGAAACGCGCGGATAACTTTCAACGAGAATGCAGGGGAAATCCACATGCCGTAGTGAACCACCAGCTCTTTACTCACGAAAGTGCCAAGCCCTTGTTTCTTTTGGATAGACGGAATTCCGTCTATCTCAATTTCAGCAATTAAATCAGCAGTTTGCTTGTTTTGAAGCCATCGGCGCGGTGAGTGCTTATCTTGCCCGCCGCTGGCTTTGTGTAAATCATTGAGGGAATAGAGGTCGCCGAACTGGCGAATAGAAATATTAGCAACAGATACTGCCTTCATAATTTTACTCCTTGTATAAGTTTTCAAACCCTTTCGAAGGGGTGGCGGGGTGTTCGAAACATGTACAAGTCATGCCGCCAGCCTTGCGGACTGGCGCACCCCGCCGTAGGAGTAAACTTTGTGAGCAGTTCAAGGAGAGAGCAAGAACCAACAGACACAAAAAATCCACACTGTCGGGGCGGATACCGCTTGTAGGTGTTTCGAGCACCTAGGAAACATCATAAACAAAACCCCCTGCGAATGCAAGGGGCTCCAACCATTCAATAATCTAATCCTTTAATAAGAGGCTTCACAAATACATGGGCAGTACAACAATTGCATTTGCAGCAAGTCATCAAGGGGAATATCGGCACATCTTCCAGTTTGATCACTTTACCATCATACTTTTGGCGGTATTTCTGTGCTGTTTCGCAATATTTTATTTCAGGCAAAAAGGAGATGGAAACGTGTGCAACGCCCGCCTCTTTACTTCTCTCACGCCTTATCATCTCGCTTGCCCGAAAATTGGCAATCCTCATTTCCACTTGAACCGACTTAACCTTAAAATCAGCAGGGATGGTTTTATCTGTTGCCAAAGCCTGTTGAATATCCGAATAAATCAGATTGTATCGTTCGGCTGGGGGATGCCTCATCAAGTATTTAGCCAACTTGTCGATTTGCTTATCGGTCAGCCTCTTGGAAAGTTTTAACACTTTCTCCAGCTCGTCAATTTCTAAGCGTAATTTTTCATCTATATTTTTAGCTTTGATTTTAAAGAATGAAAATATAAGATAAATTGAATTTTATTGTCCTAGTTTATACTCTTGAAGCTCTCTTAGCCGCCTAATATTCATCTCCATTGGACAAATTACATCCATAGGCATTGCACCAATCCGATTTCTAAATTGGCACATTTTGCTACGATAGTCCAAATAGGCAACCTGACTGGCTTTTAACAGCCTAGCAGTTTCAGGAGAGTAAGGGTTGTTATCGTTGACATAAAAATTATAGATGTTTTCATAAGTATTATTTAGATCTTCACTCACTAAAGCATCAACACTTCGAGCGCAGGCCGCAATCGCTCCATTATATGGGGCGGTAATTCTATCAACACATTGGTCATACTGCGATTGATAATCTATGTTTGTTTCAGCATATACCGAACCGCCAGCTAACAATATAGCTGCTACCAACAATGCTTTTTTCATCTTTCGTCTCCTAAAATAAACTATCTACCTGTTTACGCTCATCATCACTCATCGGCTTATACCCTTCGGTTTTGCCTGAATCATTACGCTGCCGAACCGACGGAGGAGTGTCCTCATGTGTTTTCGTTGGTGCTTCGCGTTGCTGTTGCTGTGGCACATTACTATTTGGTGTGCTGTTCTCAGAAAGTGCGGACAGGATGCCAATTAGAATCAAAATAACGATTCCCCAGCCGATTATTTTGCCTATTGTTGCCAAGCAGCCTCTTCTTTTTGGTGGAGGCTCTGTCGTCTCAAACTGCGAGAAATCCAGCCTGCCTTCACTCATCACCTCTTCCCGTAATTGCCAGTATTCTGCTTCAGTTAGCTGGCCTTTACTGTACATCCGTTCTATCTTTTCCAGTTGGTTGATTTTGCTCGCGCGTCCCATTTTCCGGCTCTTCTGCGGTTGGCTTGAGGCTAATTTTGCCCGATAAGACAGCCCTGTCCCCTTGATGCCGATATTGGAGTAGACGCCTTTCTTGCTGATATTCAGGTTGGCGCCACGCTTCCCGATGGTAAAGCTGGTAATGCCACGCTTCCCAATATTTACATGAAAGCCGGGTGCAATCTTGAACGATTTTCTAAAGCGAAACCCCATTTGAGAGAAGGCTATGTGAAGTGTAATAGCGGGTAATTATACATATTTTTACACAGCCTAGCCGCACAAACACAAACTACCCAATAATCCCCGCTTGCCTAAACTCTGGTTCCAGTTTGCAAATGGCGCTATTGAGCAGCCACGCCACAATTTCCCCAACCTGTTTCTTTTTCCGCCACAACGTTACGCGCCCAATATCAAATCTGTCTTGTATCTCCATCTGCTTGGGGCTACCTGAAAAAATATGCGACAGCAGAGCATCACAAAGCAACAAGGGAATGCCTTGCTGCTGATCCAGGATGTAGCTGCTCAAATCCACGATACGGCTTAAATTGCTGCCGTATTGGGCTTCTACGGCGCAAAGCTCCAAATGGTTTAGCAGCCGTTCCACCCGCGCCCGTATCATCGCGCTATTGGCGTGCCAGTCATGTTGCGTCATCCCTTGGCCGAAGAAACGCCAAAGCCGACTATCCAATAACCACCGGAGCAAATCATGACCGCAAATACACAACTGACCACACTATCCAACAAACTTGCCGCACAGTTCGATTTAGGCAGCGGCGAAGGCTTGCTCGACACACTCAAGCGCACCGCCTTCAAAGGCAACGTATCAGACGACCAAATGGCCGCGCTGCTGATTGTGGCCAACCATATTCGGATTTCTGAAGCAGGGTGTTGGGAATGGACTGGGGCAAAAACTAGAGGCTATGGACAACTTACCTATCGAGGGGTTCATCAAACAGCACACCGTTTTTCTTTCCAGCATTTCGTTGAGCCAATCCGTGAGGGGATGTGGGTGCTTCATCATTGCGATAACCGCTCCTGCGTAAACCCGGCTCATCTCTATCAAGGAACAGCAATAGACAACAGGGCAGATATGCTGCGCCGTAAGCGGTGGGTGCATCCGTGGTCTAGACGTACTCATTGTATGAAAGGGCATGAATATGCGGTAGTTGGATACCGGATTGATAAGAATGATGGTAGTCGAGTGTGTCGAGAATGCCAGCGTAATTACAAACGTGACCAGAGAGCAGCAAAACAAAGGAACTAAAAATGAGCGATTTAATTGTTACACAAGCCGTGAAACTTGGAGAGGCTTTTGGTATGGAGGCTAAAGGCCAAGAGCTAATCCAGATTCTCAAATCAACAGCATTTAAAGGACAGGTAAGTGATGCGCAGATGGCTGCGCTTTTGGTTATTGCCAATCAATATCGCTTAAATCCATTTACGAACGAGATTTACGCTTTCCCCAGTCAAGGCGGCATCGTTCCCGTAGTCGGCGTAGATGGATGGGCGCGAATCATCAACGGCAATGCCCAATTTGACGGCATGGACTTTGAACAGGACGGCGATAGCTGCACCTGCCGCATCTACCGCAAAGACCGCGCCCATCCCGTAAGCGTTACCGAATACATGGACGAATGCAAACGCAACACCGCCCCGTGGAAATCCCACCCGCGCCGGATGCTGCGCCACAAAGCCATGATACAGGCCGCCCGCTTGGCATTTGGCTTCGCCGGTATTTATGACGAGGACGAAGCCGAACGCATCAAAGATGCCAAAGACCACGCCCCCACCAATGCCGCCAGCCCGTTTGCTGGGGAGCGCGACAATCCCGACCGTGCCGACCTGCTGCAAACCGCAGAAACCGTGGCTATCCGTGGCTTGGACGAATACAAAGGTTGGTGGCTTAGCATCAGTGCGGAAGAGCGCAAAATCATCGGCATGGACGAACATGAGCGGTTGAAAGCCATCGCCATGGAAACCATCCAAGCCGAACCGGCAACTGTAGAGGAAGCGCAATCATGAGCGAACAGCGCACCCCTGAATGGTTCGCCGAACGCCTAGGCAAGATTACCGCCAGCCGTATAGCTGACGTAGTGGGTAAAACCAAATCCGGCAGCTACGGCGCCAGGCCTTTTCCGTGGCCGGCTTGCGCGGCAGTTTGGACGACGAGCGCGGCAATTTAACCTTAGTCTTGATTAGGATTTTAGATGCAATTGACTTTATTCGCGCCCGAAACGGGCAGCCGCCCTGCATCCTCGTCTGGGAAAACGTGCCGGGCGTGCTCAACACCAAAGACAACGCCTTCGGCTGTTTTTTGGGCGGGCTGGCCGGAGAAAGCCTACCGCTTGAGCCGGCAGGGCAGAAATGGACGAACGCGGGTGCTGTGTTTGGCCCCGCCCGCGAAATCGCCTGGCGCATCCTTGATGCCCAATATTTCAGAGTAATGAAAGATGGCGTGTTTGTGAAAGAGGAAGATGCCACCGCAAACCCCGCCGCGTAATGCGGCTTTAATTTTGGAGACTAAAAATGAACAGGCTGAAGAAACGTACTGAAAATGGACGCCTGACTAGAGAGGCGGTGGAAATCATTATTGAGATGCTGGAGGAAGGGGTGGTTCAAGGGAAATTGCGCCAGGCAGGTTGGTGTGAGCTTGACCCGGAATTTTACTGGGATGACTTAGCTTGCCGCAGCCCTTACCAGATTGTGGGCGTATGGTACACCGAGACTTTGACCTATTACTCATCCGGCGCAGACCGTAGAGATATTATTGGTTTTACAAAGAAAGCCGACCGTAAAGAGTTTAAACGTCGGTGGAATGAACGCTACCCGAAGGAAATGGAGCCTGAAACCAAAGTTGAAATCCCTAGTGAATCTAAAACTAAACTTACTTATCCGCTGTTCGCCAAGTCCAAAAATAGTGGAGCCATTATTTTGTTTACCTCCCAAAATGCCGGGGTCTGTGTAGTTAAAGGAGACAATAACAACCGCTACGGTGGATGGGATGATACATGGTGGATGGCTACCGATACTGACCACTGGCAACACCTCACGTTCGCCGAAGCTGAAGCTGAAATTTTTGGAGAGAAAAAATGACAGCACACAAACACGCAGCATTGATGCTGCAATACGCACAGGATGCCGCCGAAACGGATACGCCGTGGGAGCGGTGGGAGTGGCGTGACATTAATACTAATCAATTTATCACCTGTAACCAACACCCTAGTTGGAGTTTAAATGGTGGATTTCGTCGCAAGCCTCAAGTAATCCGTGTAGGGCGGCATGAGTTTCCGAAGCCGATTAGTGAAGCGCTTGAAATTGGGATGAAATACTGGTTCATTACATTTAGTGAGGATCTTGGGGAATTTGCCCCATTCCGCGTACCTTGGGATGGTGACAAAGTAGATAAAGCTTATTTAGACGGTCGAGTTATCTGTAAGGCGGCGGCAGCTTTTGCCTGAATTGGCAGTAGCTTTTGCACCGCCGAAGCGTAGGAAATTGTATCAGCTTTTGCACAAATTTATCCCCGTTTAATGGTCTGTTAAACGGGGATTATCTTATACCTTTAAAAGTAGTATGCCGCTTGCCGTCAGAACTTATAAATCAGGTGGTCGTCGTACCGTGAGCTGTGGTTGATGGTGCTGCCCACGGTGACGGTTTGGCAGCCTGAAAAACGCTCCCAACCGGGCAGGTGCAGCTCGGCTACAAGGTCGAGATAGGCGGGCAGCTCGCTGCGCGTGCTCGAAAAGAATATGAAGGGCGGCCTTACCATTGCCATCAGGCGCAGGAACTCAACCATACCGAAGTAGGCTGCCTTGCGGTAGTTGCCCTGCTGGGTGCAGACGTAGGGCGGGTCGAGTACCAATAACGTGCGCGGGTTGCCGATATGTTGCGGTAGCAGCTCGCGGTAGGATTGGCCGACTATCTCCACGCCTTGCAGGTAGTCTTGTGCCTCGGGGTAGTCGCTGAGGCTGATGCAGTTATACATGGTTTTGCGGCATAGCTCGTCCAAATCGGCGGCGGTGTTGCCGCTGAATAGCAACCATGAAACCAAGCAGTCAAGGTCGATATAGCCGCCGAAGCTGCGGATGGCGGCCACGATGGCGGCCTTAATTGCCGGCGGTACCGATTTGCTGCGTGGAACGGGGGCCAGCAGCCCGGCAAGCAGGCGGCGCAAATGGTTGATGTCGGGAATGTGTTGCAGGCGCTCGCTGTAGCCGTCGTAGTCGTTATAAATAACGCGGGCGGCCGGTTTGCATTGTTTGGCGGTATGCGATAAGAGGCCGGAACCGCCGAAGGCGTCTAAGATTGTCCAATCCTCCCCGTCGCCGGGGATATGCTCATTTAATACCTGTTTAAACAGCTTTAAAAAGTTACGTTTTTGGCCGGTGAACGGTAGTGGGGCTTTGCGGTACATAAGTGCCTTTCTGCGTGGTGTTCGCAGTTTCGGCACTCTGGGTGCTCTGGGTTGTTAAAGAACTGAATTGGTTTACTGTTTTGCAGCGTTGGCACTTGATTTGCACGGTGCCGCTGCCAACGGCCAGTAATTTGCCGCAGCTTTTGCATCGGTATTGCATTATTTTTCCTACATT
Organism: uncultured Eikenella sp.; assembly: GCA_963515595.1. GTDB lineage: Bacteria > Pseudomonadota > Gammaproteobacteria > Burkholderiales > Neisseriaceae > Eikenella. The sequence goes on from CAUPYH010000001.1 coordinate 11,682, forward strand.
GCGTGATACAATCCGCGCGCCCTCGAGGGTGGCGGCCTTGGGTCAATGCAGGCTGGTTCTGCTTGGCTGTCGCGGCGGGTGTTCCCCCACCTGCCGCGTCGCCGTCTCATCTTTCGTGTTCCCCGCCCGTGTGGCGGGATTTTTCATGTTTGCCTTTTCAGGGCGGGCACAATGGCGGCGAGGTCGTTGGGCGACCAACGCCAGCCGTCGGGCAGCCCCAATGCGGCGGCGCACCACTCGGAGCAAAACCACTTGTCGCCCCGCTGGCGGGTTTTGAATACCACGCCGACGGCGCCAAACCAGTCGTAGGGCTGGCTGACGGTATTGCGGTATAGGCGGTCGAGCTGGCCGTGCTCATTGATGCTGTCGGGCAGCGGGATTAGATCCCACTTATCAGCGGGCAGCGGCATGGTTTTGGCGCGTACACCGCCGTCGCGTACGGAAGAAGAAATGCAGTCGTACCCGCCGCCTTCAGCCGGGCCGTAGGCAATCTCGGCGTGGCTGTATTGGCCACGGGTCAGCACACGGGTGAGCCAATCAGTACAGCGCCCGGCCAGCACGCTCCAGCCGCGGCCGCTGCGGCGGCCTTTGTAAAGGGCTAGGTAGTATCGGGGACTCATGATTTGGCTCCCTCTAATTCGGCGGCCGCACTTTCAAAGTTGGGTATCCAACCGCCTGAAAAATCGTATTCCAGCGGGCGCTCTGCCTTGAGCATGGCGGCTTTGTGTTTTTCGGCGTTGACAAAATCTGCCTCTTCGTCGTCGTGCATGGTCTGCATGATTTCGCGCAACAGCTCGGGCGTGAGCATTAAAAAAGTGTTGTCCATCGTTTTCCACCGGATGGGCTTTTTAAAGCCACCGGTTACTGCCTCAAGCGAGAGCGCGAGATATTGCAGACGTGTTGGGTCATCGGTCTGAAACCATTTGCCGACCGATTTGGCAAACACCCCGTGCCGCAGGTTGTCGTATCGCTTGGCTTTGATGCGCTCCCACATCTCATCTTGCTGAGCTGCTTTCAGTTCGGCGGCGCGGGTAGCATCTAATACCCATTGCTTACCATCCCATGTGTGCTGTCCTGACGGCGGGGCAATCAGGGTTAAGCCGGCGGGCAGCTCGCCGATTTGGGTAACGGTTTCCGGCTGGCCGTTGTCGGTGCGGTAGGCGGTTTTGCCCCGGTGGTCGGGCAGATATTGCCACTCGGTTTTTTCAGGTAGCCATCGGGCGGCAAATCTGGGGCGGGATTCCGGCGGGGAGATGTCCACGCAGCCGGCTGGCAACAGATAGCAGCCCTCGCCGCACAGCGGGTCGAGGTCGGCCTCGGTCTGGTGCAGGTAGATGCCGTCGGCGTCCAACTGGCAGACGGGTTTGGTGGGCGGGTATTGTTTTTCAGTCATGATGTTTGCCTTTCAGGTAGCCTAAATTTTGATGCAGGCCAAGAGCGCGATGTTGCGCGGGCGGGTTTCGGCACCGCCGGCGGCCTCGGTCTGGCCGAGTCCATCAATCGAAAATAGTGATGGCGCGCCGCCTCGGTCGCTGTCCAGCGCTTTAACTGCCACGCCCCCGTGGGTATGCGATTTAAACTCGTCGCTCTGTGACGAGCCAAGCGCACGGCCGTTATCAATACCTCGCCCATCATCCCAGCCTCGTATAAATTCGCCGCGCAGGTCGGGCAGGTTAAACGTGGTGCGCCCGTCGCCGCTGCCGTAGGTGGTGCCGATGGCGGCAAACAGGGCGGCATAGGCGGTGCGGGAGACGGCGGCGCCGTTGGCTTTCAGGTAGCCTGCCGGGGCGCTGCTGCCGGCGTGCCAAATCACGGTGCCGCTGGGCGCACCGGCGTTGGCAATTAAATCAGCCAGCACTTTGCCCTGCTCGGCCGTGAGGGCAGCATCGGTGCCGCCGCTGGTGAGGTTGTTTATAAGCTTAACCAGGCCGGCTTCGGTGGCGGTGGCGGGGGAGGTTTTGGGGGCTACTTTTTTGATGGCTTCCAACAGTTGGCCGGAGTTAGCCTTATCTGGTTGTATGCCAGCCGCAGTCAGCACGGCCAGCAGCTCGGATTGCACTTGGTTGAGCCACCACGCGGGCAGGATGGTGCCCAATTCGGACACGCCGTCGCCGTCGTGGAAGGTCTTATCAGGGGTTTCGATGGGGTGCATGGTTTAGTCCTTATCGGTAGGTAAATCGGATGGCGGTGTGGGCGGGCTTGAGGCGGTTGAACAGGCTCTCGATTACGGCGTCGCTGTATTGGCTCAAGCGGCTGCCGGCAGTGCCGGAGCCGGCGCGGAAGCGCCACACAGTTTGTGATTGGGCGGCCACGTCCACCCACCACACCCACATGATGTCTTCGCGGGCGAGACGGTCGCCGGCGCGGTTTACGCCGGCACGGAAAGGCTGCGGCTCGCTGATGGTGATGGTGTAGCCGGCTGCAGCAGCCAGCCGGATGAAATACGGGATACTCAGGCCGCCGGTCTCATTGAGTTTGGCCAGCACGTCGGCTACGCGGCGGGCGTAGTTGTCGGGCTGCGGCGGATTGATGCCGAGCAGGCGCTCCCAGCGTGCGATGTCGCCGCCGGCAGTGGGGGCGTAGGCGGCAGCCAGCACCTGTGCCGACTGTGCCTGCACGCCGTCGAATATGGCGGCTTCCGCCTGCCGCTCGGCGGCCTGCCGGGTGGCGCGCACATCGTAGCTGACGGGCGGATAGTAGAGGGGGAGCAGGTCAGCGTAGGTCATAACAGGGTCATCTCAAACGTGCCCAAGGCGAGCCATTGGATGTGCGGGGTGATGGTGGCGTTTTGGTTGGCGGCCGGGCTGTCGAGCACGCGGTCGCGCACGCCCGGAGTGTCGCTAATCAGTGCCTCGATATGGCTTTTATAGACGGTGTCGCCCGGCTTGATGGTTGCAAAATAAGCCGACAAAGCTCTGGCGGCGGCATCCTTAACCGCAGGCAGGGTGTAGCCGTCGGCCAGCGATACGCGCACCGATACATTGAGCGGCACGCGCTGCGGCGCCATCACCTGCACGTTTTTGGCGGTAACCGGGCGGCGCTCGTCGATATACTGCTGCACGGCACGCACCACATCGGGCGATGGCAGGCCGGAAGCAGTGAGGATGGCCACGTCCACCGTGCCCAAACCGCGCCGCAGCGGATACACAAATGCCGCCTCCACCCCCGGCACGGCCATTGCCCAGCGGTAATAGTCGTAGGCGTTGCCGCCGGCGGGCGGCTGGCGCAGGCGCGACAGCAGCCTGTCCAACAGCGCAGCATCGCTCTCGATATCGGTGCCGCCCACCATACTGGTGAGCACGGCATCTGCCTCAATGCCGGCAGGCGGGCTTTGCAGCTTGGCCGGGGTATTGTCAGGCTGATTACCGGCGGCGCCGGTGCTCAGGCAATGGCAGGCCAATACAGTCTGCCCGCTGCCGTCGGTTTGGCCGGCGGCAGAAGTCTGGTAGGCGGTGTCGCCTACTTGGGCTACCAGCCCGGCAGGCAGCACGGTATTGGGCGCGCCGCTGATGCGGATACTGCCCGCCGCGGCGGCAGCCGCTTTGCGCCAAATGCGGTACATGGCGCAATGGCGCTCCAAATAGGCGGTGTCCGCCGTATCGGCAAACACCTGCCGCAAAATCCACTCTTGGTGTTGGTATTGTCCCTCGGCCAGTGCGGCCAAAGCAGTAGCGCGGGCGTAATTGTCGCTGCCGGGGTGGGTGTGGGCGGCAGGCTGCTGGTTGCTCAAATCGCGCAGGTAGTCGCTGCGCAGTTGCTCAAAGTTTTTGGTTTTCATGCCAGCCGCACCTCATGGATTAAGGATAGATTCCGGCCGCTCATGTCTTCCCCGTCAATATCCAGCCGCAGCCAGCCGCGCCGTGCCAAAGAGGCGGCCACATTGATGCGGCGGGCGCGGCTGGCATCCAAAATAGGTTGCAAGGCCTGCTCGGCATACTGCTTGGCCAGCACCGCCATGCGCGGCAGGTCTTTCATGCGGCGCAATTCGTGCAGGCGGCTGCCCAGTGCAGGTTCGGCCCAATAGCTGCCCAGCGGGGTAACCAGCCGCACATAGACTTCGTTTTCGATGCCTTGCGCGGATTGGTTGAGCAGGTAGTCGCCGGTGGTGGGGTTAAGTAAAGCGTCCATAGCCGGATTGTCGGCTATGGACGCGAGGAAAACTGCTTGAGATGGTTCAGAGGGTAGTGGCTTAAAGGGGTGCGCCGGTGGTGCCGCCGCTGTCGCCGGGGTGCCGGTGGCCGGTGAGGGATTTGCCGGAGGCCACCACGTCGCCGTCGGTGGTGTAGCTGCCGCCGGTTTGGCGCACATCACCGCTAAACGTTGCGCCGTTGCCGCCCTGAATCGCCATGCCGCCGTTGCCGTTGATTTGCCCGGCGGCGGTCACTTCGGCGGTGCAATCCACATTGGGTGCGTCGATATTGACCCCGCCCGGCGCTTTGATATTGAGCACTTGGCAGTCGATATCGATGATGCGGCCTTTTTTCAGCACGACTTTGGCACCGTCGGCGTTGTACACCGCAGTCTCGCCCTCCTGCAGGTTGGTGATGCGGTAGGCACCGTTGCAGGTATTAACAATGATGCCATGGCTGGTCTGGCCACCCAGCGGCACTACGATGCAGTCACTGCCTGCTGGCGGGTGCCCCGTGAAGCCGAACTGCTCGGCGTGTTCCAGCGCCTGCACCGTCTCGCCTTCCAGCCCCTCAATCTGTGCGCGTTGCACGCCGCTGCCGGCTTCAGTGCGGGCGATTTTGCCGCGGAATGCCTGCCGGATGCCGCCCAGCATCCGCTTAATGTGGCCGTCTACTTGTTTAGCGTCCATTTATCGTCCTTAAATAACCTGTAATTCCCGTGCCTGACGGCCTTTCCGCCCGCCACCGCGGCGTTTGCGGCTGCCCCTGCGGCGGCCTTTGCCGCCTTGGCCTTTGTTGTTTTTCGGCGGTTTGGCCTCGGGTATCCATGCCTTGTCCTCTTTAAGGGTGAGGATGGTTTGCGTGGGCTTGCCGCGCCCGCCCACAAATTTGCGCGCCATCAGGAAATAGATACCGTCCAGCCCGTCCGGCTCGCTCAACAGTTGCAGGCGCTGGCCCGGCTGCCACAGCACGCCATCGTCGTTGCGGTGCCCTTGTACGGTGGCGGTGATGGTGAGGCCGTCCAATTTGCTGTCGCCCAGCCGCTTCTTGGCCTTGCGCTCGGCGGCGGCTTGGTTGTCCACATCCGCCTCCACGATAATCAGCGGGCGGTGCACCTTGACCGTGTCGTCTTTTACCGTGGCGCGCAGGTTGTGCTTGCCGCTGTGGCTCTGCCCCAGCACGGTAATCTCGCTGAAACGCTGCGAAAAATCGCGCTCCACCTGCAACTGCTCCACGTTGTTGCCCTGCCCGGATACGCGCACAATCAAATCGGCCACCGGCTTGGTGGTGTAATCGGGCCCGCCGATCACCAGCGTGCCGTCCGGCTCCAGCCACGGCCACAGCCCATTGGCCTCGGCATACTGCGCCAAAGCATCCCAAGCGCGGCTGCCCGGCTCGATTTGCACTTTGTTGGTGCGCGCGGTTTGCGCCGCATCGATGCGGATTTTGCTGATGCCCAAGGGTTTGACGATGGTGTCGATAATCTGCTTTAAATCCATATCCTGCGCGTTAAAAATCGGGCAGGAGCAATCCAACAGGATGCCGGCATCGTCGCGGCCGGAAATGGTGAGCGTTTTTTGCCCTTTGGCGGTGGTGGTGCTCACGCGGTCGATGCGCCCGCTCAATACGGTATCCTCGCCCACCCGCACCTCCACCGTGTCGCCCGGCTGTACCGCATCCGGCTTGGCGTCCACCGGCCGCCCGAGGGTGACCTGAAAATCATCGGCCGGGGTGAGGAGGTCGCTGTCGATGTCGTAGTCCGTCCATTGGCTGTGGGTTTTGCCTGCAATTAAGAGGCTTATGGTGTTATTGGGCGTAGGCATTTAATACGGTTCCGCGGGCGATAAAGTTGGGATGCACGATGCCGGGATTGAGGCGCAGCAGCTCGGCTTGGCGGCGGTGGTCGCCGTACCAGCGGAAAGCCAGTAGGTGCAGGCTGCTGTCGGTAGGCACCACCTTTTGCACCAAGGGCGGGCGCAGGTTAATCAAGGCTTGTGCCTGTTTTTGCAGGGTATGCGCCAACGTGCGCACGCTGTCGGCCAATTCGGCGCTGCCCTCCAAATAGGGCTGCTGCGGCAACAGGCGGCGCTGTTCCAGCTGGCGGTAGAGCTGCTCGGGGTCGGGCGGGTTGTCCTGATACAGCGAGAGCAGCAAGGCGGCCAACTGTTCGGCCTGCTCGGCGGAAGCGGCCAGCATCATCACCGCCAAGCGGTTGGCGGCCAAAGCGCTGTTGAGCTGGGCGCGCACATCGGCCAGCAGGCGGCTGATTTCCGCCGGCGTAAGTTCGGGCTCGTCTTGTTCGGCGGCGAAAATATCCGCCAGCTCTTTGGCCAGCGCGGTGCTGCCCACAATGGCAATCGCTGCCGTGAGCGCGGCCACATCCGGCAAGGCGGCCTGCGAGCGGGCGGGCGTGGCGCCGTTATCCAAGCCCTGCCGGTATTGCCACGGCACGGCGGCGGCTGTTTTAGTGCCGCCGGCCAAATCGCGCCAGCCGGACAGGCTGCTTTCCGCCGTGCGGTGCATCCCGGCCAGTGCGCCAAACACGCCTTTGAGTTCGGTCAGCAGCACGCGCGGGCTGTTGAGTAGGTTCAGGCTACCTGAAAACACCCCGTTCACTTGGCCGTACAGCCGCCCCACCACATTGAGCACGGCCGCGTGAAAATTGTTCCACCTGTGCTGCTGGGTGCGGATTTTGCCCAAGGCCTTTTCCAGCACGGCAAAACCCTGAAAAGCGGCCAAGTCGGCCACCCAATCCGCCTCGTCGGCCAAAGCCAGTGCCAGCTCGCGCCCGAAAAACGGCGCGGCAGCCACGCTCTGTTTGAAGCTGATATTGATTTCAGCGTAATCCGGGCTGTCTTCGCTGTGCCTCACCTCGAAATCGGCCACCACCGTGTCCGGCACGCTGCCGTAAATCGGGTGCACCAGCTCGCCGCTGCCGTGTTCGCGCAGCACCTTGAGCAGGCGTTGCAGCCGCGCCTCGTAGTCGTCGCCATACAAAACGGCGGTGAGGTTAAACTCCAAGGCTTCGCAGCCCGTGTCTTCAATATCCGAGCCGTCCACAAAAGGGTAGCTGTGCTCGGCCAGCGCGTGCACGCCGCGCAGGGTGTCGCCGGTGGCCTCGAAGGCCACGCCCTTGTAACTGGCATCAAGCAGGGTATCTTGCCAACTCATCTGTTAATTCCTTCTGTTATCGCGCTCGGCGGCTTGCGATACGGCGGCGGTGATATTGCCGCCCGACACCGATACGGTTACCGGCACCGGCTGCCGCGCCGCTGCCGCCAACTGACCCGCCGCCGTACCCATCAGGCGCGATGCCTCCAAAAACTGGGCGGCGGCCTGCTGGTTGTCAGATACCGCTTGGGCGTATTGCTCGCTGGATTGCTGATAGGTTTGTGATGACTGCTGGATTTGCTCCGCGCTTTTTTGCAGCTCCGGGCTATTGAGTGGGGATTGGTTGGCCGCACGCGGCGAATCGCTATAGGTAATCAGCGGCGAGCGCGGCATGGCCTGCCCTTGATACTGTTGGTTTAATTGCCGCATCCTCTCCAGCGCCGCCCCTTCGCCTGCATTCAGCTCTTCAGAATGCAGCAGCAGGCCGGCGGCAAAGTTTAAACGCGGCGCCGCAGTCAGTGCCTTGCCGCCCAAGCTTAGAACCCCGCGCCCGAAACCAAGTGCACTACCCCCTGCTTTAGACAGCAGGTTGCCTGCCCAGCCTGAGCCGCCGGGTATAAAACCTAAAACACCCCTGCCGGCAGCTGCCGCAGCAGCCGTCCAGCCGGCACCGGTGGCCACTTGGGCTTGGGTTGGGTTTTGCTTCGCCCAGCGGCCGAGCGCATCCATACCGCTGCCGATTTTGTCGCTCACTCCTTTAAACGCGCCGTATTCGGCATCGGAATAAGCGGCTTTGGCGCGCTGCGCTTGCATTCCAGAACCCTGCATTAAGAAATCAAAGTTGCTGGCTACCGCGCCGTTGGCGTTGGCCTGCCCTTGTTGCAGGCGGGCGGCTTGGTCGGCGTTATTCACCAACGCCAGCAAAGCCATCAGGGCTTGCCGGTCGGTTACCAGCTGGCCGATGGCCGTACCGTCCACCAAAGCCTTTTGGCTCTCCAGCAGTTCCAACTTGGCTTCGTCGCCTTTGGCGGCATTGATTTGCTCCATCAGGGCGCGACTATGGTCGTCCTTGGCAATCAGCTCGCGGGCAATATCCACTACCGCATCCAGCGAGTTCATGCCGTCGGCCTGCCGCTTGTTCATAGAGGCCGTAAAATCAAAGCCCTTTTGGCCGTTGATGGTGATGCGCTTGGCGTGGTTGGCAATATCCGGGCTGGTCAGTTTGGCCAAGAGATTGACCACATTATTGCCGGCCTCATCCGTGCTGCCGGCAGACATAAAACTCAATTGGTTGGCATTGAGCAGAGAGGAAAAATTGGCCAAGGTCGGCGCCATACCGGCGTTTTTCATGGCGGCAAGCTGTTGTGGCAGCCAGCGCGCCATATCTTTAAATTCAAAGCCGCCGTCGGCGCCAGACTGTACCGCGCGGTCTAACAGCTCGGGGATGTCTGCCTCTTTAAAGCCGGCCTGCAAGGCTTTGGCGATAAAAGTAGCTACCTCGTCGCCGGAGGCATTGGCGGCTGTGGCGGTTTTCATGATGGTGGGCAGCAGTCGCTGAGCTGCTTGACCGTCCACTGCGCCGCTGGAAATCAGGGTATTAAACGCCGCCAGCGTGTCTTCGCGCGTAGCCGCACCCTCGTAGGCCGCACCCATCACGGAGCGGTTAATATCAGCCATCCCAGCCTGCCGCTCGGCCATACTCTTGCCGGCATAAGCCACATTGGTTACATGGCGCAGCTCGGTGTCGTAATCCATCGTGCGCCGTACCGGCTGTGCCAGCACATAACCGCCCGCCACCAAGGCCGCGCCGCCGCGGGTAGCAGCATCAAAAGCCCGGCCGCCGCCGCGCATCATGCGCTGCCAGCGCCCCATCTGCCCGCTGCTGCTGCGCAATTCGCTATTCAGGCGGCGGATGTTTTGACGGTTGGCTTCCGCCGCCCGCGCCAGTTCGCGTTGCGACAGCGTGCCGGAGCGAGCCAAACGGTTGTAGGCCGCCTGCGTGAGCTGCATTTCGCGGCGGATTTGCTGCTCCGAACGAATACCGAGCCGCTGATAGGCGTTGATGGCCTGCTGCCGCTGGCGTGAGGATTGTGCCCAAGCGCGACCTTGTGCTGCGGCGCTGCGCTCAGTCTCATTCATTAACCGCCGCAACCCTTGACTGGCGTTATCTTTAAACTTGGCAATCAGCTCTAAGGTGTTACTGCTCATGTTTCTTCACTCGCTTGCTGATAAAGGTGGTGCCGCTGGATTTGCCCGGCGGCGCGGCGGCTGGTTTGGCAGCCAGGGTCGGTACAGGCAGCGGCACTACCTGATAGGCCGACAGCAACTGGCGCGCCTGCCGCATAAAGCTGTTGAGCTCCGGCAGGGTCATGGCCAACACCCTATCCTCAGGCAGGCCAAAGCGCCCCAGCATCAATACGGCTAAACGGTAGCGGTCGAGCTTGGGCGCAGACGCTTTTTTGCCAACAGCTCTTGGGCAAAAAACAGAGCATCGAAATCGGTGGCGACCAAGCCGTCGGCCAAAATATCGGCACTGATTTGTTCCGTGGGAATATCGCCCAAACGGTCGAGCGACAGAGCATAGTTCTCCAACAGCCGCGCCTGCCCCTCCAACTGTGTGTCAATCATCATATCCTCGCGCACCGTGAGCAGGTGCATGGCAAAATCGTAATGCCATTCGTTATTGTGCAAAATGCCATATTTCAGGCTACCTGAAACCGTTAGGCCGTCTTCGGCCACGGTGAGGTTAAACTCCGCCGTCGCATTATCCAGCGGGTCGATAACAGAGGTTTGGGAATTTTTGTCGGACATAAGAAAAGCCTTTAAACGTGGATTAAACCGAATAAAAATGTAGGTTTAATTATCGTTTAAAGGCTTAGGGGGAAGGTGTTGAAGTGGTTCAGAGGTTAGGATTGACTGCCAATTTCCTGCTTACAGTCCTGCCGGTCTAATATGTCGATTTGCTGTTTCATCTGTTCGGCAATCACCAGCAGGGCACAACCGGCCAAATCAGGCTTATGCTGGTAGGCAATCAGGTTTTCCGCCACGTAGCGTAGCGCATCGCGGGTCGTGTACATATCCACCACCAAGTTTTGCTCCGGTGTATACATATTTAATCCTCCAATGCCAAAGCCTGCTGGGCACGTTTGGCCAACATCTTTGCCCGCCCGCGTTTGCCACGCGCCGACAATTCGGGGTCGGGTTGGTAATCTACCAATTCCAGCTCAGTCAGCCTTTTCAGCCGGTGCGCCACACTGCCGGGCGCCAAATCCACCAGCTTGCCGATTTCGCTCAAGGTCAGCCCCTTTTCGTGATAGCTGATAAGCCGCGCTTCCAGCGGGGAGGCTTGCAAAAAGGCAGTACGGTATTTTTGCAACAGCACCGCTTCCGGACTGCCGCCGGCCAACATTCGCGCCGCCCAAGTGCGAAACTCTTTGGCTAATTTTGTGCCGGCAAAAAATCCTAATTTGATGCAGCCAGTTTTAGAGAAAACCCTTGTGTCATAGCCCTTTCCGTCAGTTGCGGTCAATTTGACCGTCACTGAATCTTCCGAAAGGAATTCATCAATATGGCGGTTATAAACACGAGTGATGCCGTCGCGCTCATTGCCTTGACCGTAGCCCAAACATCGTCCGACATCTTCAGCAGTCAGCCAGAAGCGGCCTTGGTGGTCGATAATGGAAACGGGTGTATTGCCGTGAAATACGGCAGTCTGTTTAAATGCTTGCAAGGGTTGCATGATATAATCGCTCCTGTCTAAATGAACATTGGACAAACGAGGTTTTTGTTTAAGAACAGCCTCACTGTTCGCCGTCAAGTTGGATATTCAGCTTGATGGCGATTTCTCTAGCCATGCCACGTACTGCCTTGGTTTTACCGTTCAGTACGCGACTAACGTCGGCTGAGTTGAAACCGTGATCGCGTGCCCATTGTGCAGCGGTAATATTCTGATTTTTCAGCCATTGCTTCGCTTGGGCGGGAGTACACTTTTGCATAATAATCCTTTCAAAATAATGATAAATTTGCTATAATCTAGACTAATTTAAATAGATATGAACCTATTTGTAGGTTATTTTAGTAACCTTAAAATAGGTTGTCAATTATTTTAGGGATTTTATGGATAATAATTTTGACCTGAGTGCCAAATCCTTGGGCGAAAGGCTGAAAAAAGTTCGCGAACAACATAAGATGTCGCGCGATCAAATGGCAGAGTTATTTGAGGTCAGCCGGTCTGCTATTCAGGCATATGAATACGGAGAACGCAGTCCAAATGCAGATTATTTATCTAAATATTTCAAATATTTCGGCACTAATCTGCATTGGTTGCTAACTGGTGATATGCTGGCGGTACTGGGTACAACCAATGGTAAGATTGGTAGCCCACGCGAAGAAACAATTTTACACCTAACCCGACAGCTTAATCCTCGCACACTAACACATCTGATTGATTTTCTAATGAGTATTCAAGGGATTAAGACTAATTAAATACAAGTAGATAAAGGCCGTCTGAAATTAGATTCAGACGGCCTCATTATTTTTCAGGTAGCCTTTACTCCAACACCTTGCGGATGGCAAAGCCGGTGATGTCGATCACCATCTCGTTGTCCACCGTGTAGCTCTCGCCCACCTCGGTCACACAAAACCCGAGGTAACTGGTGGGTTTGGCGCCGGGCACGTCGGGCACCAGCGAGATTTTGGCGTCCTCGATGCCGCCCCAGTTGATGGCGGTGCCGTCGGTAGGCATCACGGCGGTGGCGGTGATGTCGTATTGGCCCACGCCGCGGGTGAAGCCTTTGGTGCGGCGGCTGCGGTTCATGGTTTTCACGGGCTTGCGGCCGGTGCTGTCTTTGACGTCGATTTTGGTGATTTCCACCTCCGCGGCGTCGAGATAGAGGGTTACGCTGCCGATGTATTCGGTACTCATGTTTTATGCTCCTATAAATAGAGGTCTACCACCATGCCGACCACGTGCAGGCCGTTCACTACGTCGGATGGGATGCGCACGTCCAGCATGTTCACGTTTTGCTGGTCGCGCTCCACGATGAGGTTGGGCAGGTTGGCTTCCACCTGCTCCAAAATCTCCAGCTCCTCGCAGCGCATCAGCACGTCGATAAGCTCGCTGCGCACCCGTGCCGGGGTTTTGTCGGAGAGTTTTTCACGCGGAAAGCGCAAGGCCACGCGCTGGATGCAGGCTTTGCTCACGTAAATCAGGGTACGCACGGTGGTTACGTCCAGCAGGCTCTCGTCGGCGGTGCCGTTGGCGGTTTTGGTGTAGGTGGTAATCGCCCGCACAATCTGCGCCCGGCTGCCGTCCGGGCTGGTTTCCACCGGCGCCACGCCGTTGTAGAGTGCGTTTTCTTGCTCGGTACGCATGGTTTTGTCTTTGCTGTCGCACAGGCCGATGCCTTCCAAGGCCAGCGTGTTCAACAGGCGGGCGGGGTCTTCTTCGCTCGCCATCACGGAGGCAAAAGCTGCCGCCAGTTCGCACGGCAGGCTGGGCGTACCGCGATACCAAGCGCAGAGCATAAAGCCGTTGTTGAGTTTGCCGGCCAAGGTGGTGGCGGTGGCCAATGTGCCGCTGTGGCCGTACACACCAATCGCCCAGCGTTTTTCTGTGGGCGCACCGACTTTTTCGAGGTGGGCGCGCAGTTTGAGCAGGTTGGCCTCGTCGCTGATACCGCAGGCGATGATGTCGTGGCCGTCGGCAATCACGGCGGTGAGTGCGGGCTGGATATCGGGGTTGGCGTCGCCGCCCGCCATCGCGGTTACCGTGGTGCTGATGCCGGCGGCGGTGCAGGCCGCCAACAGGCGGATGGCATTGCCCTCGGTGCCTTTGTTTTTCGCGGTGATGGTCACCACGCCGGCGGCTTCGGCGGCAGATACGGGCAGGCCGGGCTGGGCGGCAATCGCAGCCTTGACGGCCTTGCCGACGGTATCGGCGCTGTCGCCGGCGGCCACGGGCACCATCAGCACGTCGGCATTGCCGATGCCCACGCGCAGCACACCCTGCGTGGTGGCGTTGCCGGTAATGGTGATTTTGCCTGCGGCGGCCACGCCGGCGCTGTTGTCGGCCAGCGTGATGATGCTCAGGGCGGCATTGGCATAGGCTTTAATGGCGGCATCGGCCATCAAATGTGCCTGACTGCCCGCACCGTAGCGCTCGGCCACTTCGGCGGCGGAATACACATCCGTCAGGGCGGATACTGCGCCCAAGTCGGTGGTGTGCTGGGCAATCAACAGCACGCGCTGCCGATTGGTGGGCAGGTTGCGCATGGCGCGTTTGAGGTTCCATTCGGCGTACACGCCGGGTTTGCGCGTAGATGCCGGGATTTTGTCAAAACTGATGTTGGCGCTGGCCATTATTTGCCTCCTTTGGCGGGTTTGGGATCAGGCTCGGATTCGGCCTCAGATTCGCGCACCAAGTCGCCGCACTCAAGGCAGCGCAGATAGTAGGCGCTCTCCTCCACGGCGACGGCCTGATGCTCGTCGATATAGCGGTGCGGCTCGCCTTCCTTCGGCACTTTCAGGCCGGCGGCGGCTTTTACCAAGATACTCATGGTGTCTCTCCTGTTTTAACTTCCGCCTCGATGGCGGGGGTGGGGTTGTCGGGCGGCGCGTGCACATGCAGGTTCGCGCCTTTCAGCTCGGGGTATGGCGGGCTGGTGGCCGCCTGATAGGTCACAAAGATTTGGTCGGGGTGCGGCGGGGGCGGCGGACTACCCGGCGGCGTGGGCGGCGGGATTTCCGGCCAGCGGCCGTTGTCCAACGCCTCCTCGATCCAATGGGTGGCAAATTCACAGGCATACACGCTCATGGCTTCCTGCCGCTCCATTTTGCCGTTAAACAGGGTGCGCACCGCGCGCGGTTGCAGCTTGTCGATGGACAAGCCCAAATCCTGATTGGCCAGCAGGCGGCGTACCGCGTAAATCAGTTGGTAGCTGCCGATTTCCCAGTGACCGATGCCGCCGGCACGGCTGGCTTCTTCGCTCCGTAGGGAGCGGGCGGCCACCATCACCACAAACTTGGCTTCGGCCTTGTGCTTGGTACGGCTGGTTTTTACGGCTTCGGTCTTGTCGATGCCGGCAAAAGTCACCCAAGCGGCCGGCAACTGCTGCACCACCTGATACAGCCCCTCGTCGTCCAGCTCGCCGCCGTAGCTGTGCACGCCGGTAACCAGCTTGCCCAAGCCTTGACGCAGGCGCTGCACGATGGCAGCCTCAATAAGGGCGATCACGGCCGAATACCTTTTGTTGCGGCTTGTTAAACATCACGGTGTCGCCGGTGCCGAGCTGGCCGTTTTCAGGCAGCCCGCTGATGGTGGCCGTGCCGCGCGCCACCTGCTTGAGGTAGTCGATGGCGTTTTTGTAGCGGGTGTCCATGTCATCGTTGCCTTGGCGCATACCGGTGGCCAAGCGGTAGATGGCGATGTCGCAGCAGTACACCGTCAATAACCGCGGAATCTGCGGAAACGGCCGCGTATAGCGGTTCAGGTAGCCGTCTATCTCTGCCGTGGCGTCCAATAGCGCCTGCTGCGCAATATCGGCATTGATTTGGCCGCGCCGCTCTAAGTCGGTGAGCTGCAACACGGTGTTGTCGCCGTAGCGCAGGCACAGTTCGTCGAGCGTGGCATAGCTAATCATTGCGGCACGTCCCCGTTATCGTCCGGCGCATCGGCCGGGCGGATTTCAAGATGCGGCTCGGCCAGCAGGCGCTGCCAATCTGCATCGCTCAATTCGCTGCGCTGTACCGTACGCCATTCATGGCGCACAAATTCCAAGCCGCAGCGGAAAAAGCGCTCGGTGCGTGAGCGCACGGCCACTGCATCGGCGGCAGGCGGTTCGGTTGGTTTTTCAGGTAGCCTGCCTGCATCGGCGGTGGGCTGCACAACGGCATCCTGTTCCAGCTGCTGTTCAACCGGCGCGGTTTCAGGCTGCGTGGCTTCAGGCGGGGTGTCGGGGTCTTGCTGCTGTTCCGGCTGGTTTTCGGGCAAGTTGTCCTGCGCCTCCGGCTGCTGCTCGGTTTGGTCGCCTTGCGCTTCTTGCTGCTCGGGTGGATTGTCCGGCGTGTCTTGCAGCGGCTTTTGCGCTGCATCGTCTTGGGGTTTGTTTTTTGCCATTTATTTGCTCCAAAACGGCGGCTTTAAACCGGTTAAAGCCGCCGCAAAAGGGGTTACAACAACCACGGGCTAGCCACGACTTTGACCTTGTTGTGGTGCGGGTTGAATTTGCCGTTTTCGTATTTGTCGGGTTTGACAATCGAATTGGCCAAATCTTCCATGGTGCTGGGCACCAACAACACAGTCGGGCGGATGTCGAGCGGGCGGCCGCCGTCGCCTTTTTGACTGGCCATCGCGTTAAACACCTTCGCAAAGTTGTCCGGGGTCAGCTCCTCGGTGCTCATGCTGGCCATCTGTCAGAAGCCGAAGCCGGCATTGCAGCGGCCGTCCACGCCGTAGCGGTACTCGTTGCGCATAAATACGCCTTCGTCATCGTCTTTGGTCATAGCACTGAGCTTCATCGGCTTGCGTTGCTGGAAGATCATCGGTTTGATGGCGCGGCTGGTATCCAGCAGATACCACGGCGTGCCCTGCGTGCCGCCGGTGGCGGTGTACAGGTTCTTAACCAATGTCTTGTTGCCGGTGCCGTCCACTTTTTCAAATACCGGGTGGTCGGTATCGAAGAAGTTTTGGCCGTCGTAACACAGGGTGGCGTTGCCTTTTTTCAGCAGGCCGAACACCAATTCGTCGGCAAACACGGCGGCGGCACGGCCCAGCTCGGTTACCAGCGGCGCATAAATGCCGATGTTGTCGTCTTCAATATCGTTGCGGCTGACTTTGATGGAGCTCTCAAAATGCTTATTGGCAATCGCGTAAGCGTGTGCCTTCATGTCGTTGAACACACGGTCACCCACCCATTCGCGCAATGCCGGCGCCTGTCCGAGCCAGCCGTAGGTGTTGGAGGCGGTGGAAGACGGCACCACGGTGGCAATTTCCGGGTATTGGCTCTTAGCCATTTGCAGGCCGTCCTGATAGTTCTTTTTAAAGCCGGTAAACAAAGCTTTAATTAAATCCGGGGTGATAATCATCGGGGATTACTCCTATTTCTGTTTTGCATAGTCTTCGGCAGTGATGCCCAGCATGTCTGCCACTCTCGCCTCATCAGCGCTCAAACCTTTTTCCGCGGCAGCAGGCGGGATGCCGCCGGTCTGCGTGGCGCTTAGGGCGGCCAAAGGCTGCGCCGTGGCCAAAAAGTCGGCCAGCGCCTGCGGGTTGGATTTGCCCAAGCCTTCCGCCCATGCCTTTTGCGCCGGCAGCAGTCGGCCGTCGGAGAGGGCGGCGGTAATCAGTTGCGCGGTTTTTTCCGCCTCGTGCGCAGCCAGCTGCTGGCTCAGGGCGGCCACTTGTCGTTGCAAACCTTGCAGTGCCGACAGCGGCACCTGTTGCGAGGCGGCAGCGGTATTGGGTGCGCCGGTCTCGTCATTGGCCGGCTGGCCTGCCGGTGCGGCAGGGGCGGCGGGCGGGTTCGGCTCGGCCGGTTTGTTTTCCGGCTTGGCTGCCTCTTTGGCGGCGGCCAAGGCTTCGGCCAGCTTTTTGCCGTCGGTGCTGCTTTGGATTTGCTGCATCGCGGCCAGCTGCTCCGCCTCGCTGGCGGTTTCAGGCAGCCCGAGCAGCGACAGCATCAGCTTTTGTGCTTCGTTCATTGCTTCGTCCTTTTGAGAGGGTTGGAGGGGGTTAAGTAATCGGGAGGCGGCAGCCAAGGCCACCGGGTCGAGTTGGTCAAGTGCCGGAGTGTTGGTGAGCGCTGGCGGCAACAGGCTAAGGATGTCGCCCGCAGGCGTGTACTGGAACACCGGCGAGATATAACGGTATTCGCCGCCGGCAATCCGCTGCTTGGCCGCAGCCGTCCACTGCACCTCGGCATACAGCCCTTTGCCGTCTATCCACTCGAAACCGGAGAGCCAGCCCGATGCCGGGTTAGGCTGTCCGTTTTGCGCGGTAAACAAGGTTTGGTGTTCGTAGTCCACCATCAGCCGCACCGGCCGCGTATTGAGTTCGACCACCAAGGCGGCTGCACGCTGCGGGCTCAAACGCCAAAACGGCGCATCTGCCGGGCGCCCGTCGTTGGCGCGGAACTCACCGGCGGGAATCAGCTGGATGCGCTGCGCCGCGCCGTCCACCGGGACGGAACAGGCAGCCAGTAAAAACGGGGGAGGGGTATGCTTGTTCATGGCCGCATTGTGCAGCCGGAATTGGGGAAAAAATCTTTGAAGCGCCTCACTTGGTTTTGGCGCGGATGAAACAGCCGGCTGGGTGGCTGCGGTGCGATGGCTATAAAGAGGCTATAAAGCGCGTTTTTTAGCGGGGGTCTGGCGCGGGGATATACCAAACTATACCCAAGCCGTTTAAACGCCGTTTGGCGCGATTTTGGGCGGAGTGTCGTTAACTGCCTTTCGGTAGGCCGCAGACGGAGGCCAAATAGTCGCTCACCGTCTCCACCAGCTCGTGCTCGTCTTGCGGCGTGAGCTGCATAAACGGACGTGCCGGGATGCGGCTGCCGGGGTGCTTCACGCTTTTTACCGGATACGCCCCGGTGGCCCATGCCAGCGCCTTTTTGTGGCGCGGGTAAATCATGTGCGCGGCGGTTTGCCCGCCGAAGTTGTGGATGGCGGCATAGGCCACATTGGTTCCCACCCGCGCGCTATCGTTGTCGCTGGCCTCGGTGATGCTGTTGCGCAGGCGGCCGGTGTTTTGCAGGATTTTGTGGTTACGCACATGCTTGTCAAACCGCGCCTGCGATACCTGCCCGCGTTTCGTCAGCGCCCCGGCACGGGAGAGCTGGCTGCCCAGCTTCAGCCCCGCCCAAGCCGGGCGGCCTTGGTTGTTAAAGTTTTCATCCACCGCCTGATGCAGCCTGCCGGCAATCAGGCGCATCAGGCTGCCGCGCTGCTCCAATCCCTGCGCTGCGCGGCTGATGTTTTGCTGCAACTCTAACGTCTTGATTTCGATTTCGATCATAGCTATACTGTAATTCACAAATAGGGCGGGAGTTTCCTAATGTAATGCCGCAAGGCTAAGGCTAAAGGTTAAGCTCGTATCACGAGGTTATGATGTAGGTTCAAGTCCTACCACCGCCTTATTTACCCTATTTCAAATCCTTCCCGTGCAGCAGGACATATTTAGGCCAATCCGTGCCGGTTCTCTTAATTCTTGTTCCTGTATCCACCACATTCACAATCAGGTTTTCACGCTTGCCCGTAGTGGGATTTTTCGAGCGGCGGAAGCCGTCATAATCCATCTGCACCACCAGCTTATACAGATAATCCGCATCCGTCGGGTCTGCGTAAAAGTAGAGCAAAGACGGGTTGGTTTCGGCATTGGCCGCCGCCTCAAAATATACCGATAACGGCTGGCGGATATGGTCGGGCAAATGCTGCCAGAAATGTGCCGGCAGCGTCTTATCCACCCCGGTCTTAACCGAACGTTGGGCATGGCGCACCAAGCTGTCCAATGAGGCAATAATCGCACTTTGCGGCAACGGCAGTTGCCGGCGGGCCAACTCATCCAAAGTGTGGAGGCCGACCGCGCCGACAAATGCAGGCTGGTTCTGCGGCCGGTTGGCCGTAACCAACTTCTGATAGGCCTGATACAAATCATCGGCCACCGCCCGGCGCAAAATCAAGTTATCCAATGCCTGATTGACCGACATACTCGCCAACCGCGGCGGTAAATCCACCGCCCGTTGCATCTGCAACTGCCCCAACTGCGCCAAGTGCCGCTTGCCCACATTGCCGTCAAAGCCGCGGTCGGCCATAAAGGAGCGGCCGTCGGCCAAACGGATGGCGCGGGTCGGCTCGGTGTCGCCCGCTTTGTTCACCACGCGGTACACCTCTTCCAACCGCCCCTCGCTGTCGGCCACTTCCAGCCCGCGCCGGGTCAAATCGGCCGCGCTGTAGGCGGTTACCGTGCAGCGGCAGTTAAAGCCGTTGGGCGGGTAAAAGGTATCCCAAAACGGGTCGTCGATGTGATACACCTGCCCGTGCAGCTCGCGGTGCAGCGGGCGGGTGCGGTTGTCCATAACGGCGGTGTATTGCAGATAAGGCATAGCGGTACGGTTATCTTGCAGCTCCTGCCAACGCCCGGCCATATACGCATTTTGCATATTGGTGCGGTAAATCACCTCCAAGCGCTGCGGTGTGATGCCTTTGCCCAGCAGCTCGCCGGTGGCGGCGTCCACCATATCGCCGGCCTGATCCAGATGCAGCCCCTTAGCCGTCAGCTGCCGCTCCACCGCATCCCTAAATTTGGCAAACGGCGTGCCCTTGGCCGCCGATTCGCCCAGCGCGCGGTGGATGTCGGCCACCACATCCTGCCGGTAGATGCCGGCGATGGTCTGCGCCTTGGCCGCTGCTTGTTGCATCCGCTGCGGCCAATCGGTCGGCACCGTGTAGCCCAAAGTCTCAAAATAACGGATGGCACGCTCCGGCGGCAGGCCGAAGGCATAGGCCAAATCCACTTGATTAGCGCCCACCGATCTGCCCCCACAAGTCCGCCACAAACAGCACGCGCCCCAGTGCCTCTTGCAGCTGTGCCGTGTCCAGCTGGGGATAAGCCGCCAGCAGGCGTTCGGCCGCCTCTTCATAGCTACCGCCTTCGGCGATGGCTTGGCCGAGTTGCTTAATCAGCGGCTCGAGCAATGCAGGCAGCTCGGTATTTTTCAGGTAGCCTACAATACCGTCGTCCAACGCCAGCTGGTCGGGATAGATGATTTCTCCCTGCCGCGACAAGGCTACCTGCCGGTAGCGGCTGGCCTGCGCCTGCCGTAGTTCCGGCTGGGCACCACGCATGGCCAGCATGTCTTGGTCGTCGGCCGCCTGCGGGATGGCCAGCTTTTCGTGCGCCCATTCCAGCGGGATTTTCATGCCGAGCTGCACCAATTCGGGCAGCGCCTCGGCATACAGCTTCATGTCTTCCGGCTGGCGGGTGTCAAACTCAAAATAGGGGATATTGTTGGGGTCGGCGATGCCCTTATTGAGATACAGCAGCGGCGCAATCAGCTGCCGGGTCAGCGTGGCCGCCAGCTGCTTGGCGTCAGACGCCAGCAAGTCGTGCCGCACCTCGTTGTGGATTTGCCCCAGCGCGTTGGTGCTGGTTTTGCCGTCCGCCTGCGTGGTCAGCGTGCCGCCCAAGATGATTTTAGATTGGGTGCGCTCGCACCAGTCGGTCATCGCCATAAAGGTGTCGCCGCTGCCGCTGGCCGCGTCCAGCAGCTCCAGCATCATGGTCTCGGGGATGATGCCGGCCGCATTGTGGCCGATGCCCACCAGCGCGTTGAGCAGGGTGGTTTTTTCTTTGTCCGACGCGCCTGCCGGGTATTTCCCCAGCCGCACCGGCAGGCCGTAAATTTCCAAAAATTCGGCCAAGTCGCGCACCGAGTAGTTTTTAAACAGATACGGCCACGCCAGCGAGCGCATCAGCCCGCCGCGCGCCAAGAAGCCGCTGCGCGCCTGATGACGGTGCACAATCCAGCCCAGCGGCCACAAGTCCTGCGGCTCCTGCCCGTTCACGCCCAGCAGCTTGAGCTGGTTGTGTTTCAGGGTAAACCAGCCCTGCGGGCGGTGGGTAAATTTGGCCGGCAGCCATAAGCCGTCCACCTGCTGCCAGCTGATTTCCACTGCGGCAAAACCGTGGCCGAGCGCGTCCAACAAATCAAACAGCAGCGCCTCAAAGTCCGGCAGGCCGTAGAGCCAGCCCGCCACCTCTTCCGCCAGCTGCTGCCCGGCCCCGTCGGCGTTTTTCGGGGCAGCCACGCGCCAGTCCAAGCCAGTCAGCGCCCGCTTGCGCTTGCTCATCTCGGCAAAGATGTGGCCGTCTTTTTCTTCCATATCGGCAAACAGCTCGGATTGGGCGGTGATGTCGCCGTCTTCGGCACTCTCCAAAATCTGATGCAGCTTCGGCGGGGTGAGCCCCTTGCTCGGATGCTCGCCGACGGTGCCGCGGGCTTTGGCCAGCTGCGCGGTCTGCTCGCCCTTGCGCGGCGATTTCGGCGCAGGATCGGTGTTGCCTGTAATAGCGGATAAAACGGCGGTAAAACGGGATTTGATAGACATAATTAAGCGGCAAGATGCAGTTAATCTTGCCGCTATTGTCAGATGTCAGGCCGTCTGAAACAGGTTGAGCCACTTCAGCCGGCCAAAACAAAGCCCCTTGCGGGGCTGGGTATCACATAAACTTAATCAGGATGGCAGTGGCGGTGGCAACGGCCGATACCAAAGCGGTGGCGACCATCAGGGGATACCACCTGGCCTCTTGGGTGATTTTGGCAGCTTCTGCCATGATTTTAGCGATTTCCGCATCCACTTTTCTCAGTTCAGCCTGTTTCATCTCAGTCTCAAGTAAATTTCTCATTTTCATATCCTTTCTGGATTCTCGGGCTTGCTCCATGCTTCCCGATTGAGGGTTATTATACGCGTTATTCACGCGTAGTCAAGCATTTTCTGCAAAAATTTTCTGAAGCTCCAACCATTGCCGGTGCGGCATATCCGCATGGGTGGCCTTATCAATATCGGCTTCCCACTGCTGCACCGTGCGCAAGGCTACGCCGAGCAGCTTGCCCAGCTCGGTTTGAGTGAGATGGCGCTGGTGGCGCAAATGGCGCAGGTTGGCCGGCGTGTAACCGGTTTCGGGGTAACCGTCCATCATCCCACCTCAACCACTTCCGCGCCCAAGGCCGCAGCGGCGGCGGCCACCGACATGCGCAGCTTGCGCCGTACCACATCGGCTTCGGCCTGCGGCAGGTTGCAGCTTACTATCGGTTTCTCCCCGGCTTGCAAGCGCTGGGCAATCAACTCTACTTCCGCCCGCCAACGGTCTATCCATTGCTGCAGGTTGTCGGCCACCGGCTGCGGGATAGGCGATTCGCCCGCTTCCCACCGGTTCCACGCGCGTTCTGACACTCCATCCGGCCGCTCGGCTGTCTTGGCAACGTTTTTGGCAGCCTCGAGCACGGTTAAAAACAGCAGACGGCGGTACAGCCCAAAGGTTTTATGATCCATTTATCCTCCTACATTGCGGTATTCCGGCGCCTATTCTGCGCCAGCGCTGGATTTCGCGGGCATACCATATCATCAGGCGGCGGCGCTCGTCCAGCAGGTAGGCCTTATTGTACACCCCGCGCACGCCGGGGATGATGTGCGCCAGTTGCAGCTCGATGGCGTCCACCGACCAGCGGCCGCTCTCATGGGAGTGGGTACTAAACACTTTGCGCAGGCCGTGGATAGTCATCCGACCACGCCAACCGGCCTGCGTGATGACGTGCAGCGGGCGGTGGCCGCCGATACCGCCGAACAGCAGGCTGCCGCCGATGCCGCGCCGCTTGCGCTCGGCCAGCCATGCCTGCAGCAAGCGGCACACCGGCGGAGCCAGCGGTACAACGTGCGGCCGCCGCATTTTCATGCGTTCGGCGGGGATAGTCCACACTCTGCGCTCAAAATCAAACTCGTCCACGGCGGCATTAACCGCCTCGCCACGGCGCACGGCGGTATAAGCGATGAGCCAAAAGGCGGTTACTGCCGCCAAATCAAGGCTGACATGGGTGTCCACTGCCGCCAAAAACTCCGGCATCTTCTGAGGCGGGATAAAGCTAAAGCCCTTGTAGGTATAGGGTTTGAGCGCAATGCCCAGCCCCTCGGCGGGATTGTAGCGGCACCAGCCCTGCACCTTGGCATAACGGTACACCCCGGATACCACCTGCAACAGCCGCCGTGCCTGCGACGGTGCGCCTTGTTCGTAGGTTTGGATGCAGCGGATGATTTGCGTGGGCGTGATGCGGTGGATGCGCTGTTGCCCAATAAACGGATACACATACCGCTCCATTCGGTAGCGGGTGTATTTTTGCATTTCCGGGCAACATTCGGCGAGGCTGACGGATAGGTATTCATCGGCTGCCGCCTTAAATCGCGGCGGCCGGGACAGCCAATTACCAAACCAGCTCATGGTTGCTCCTTAAGGAGGGGCGGGTCTGCCGTAGGCTCCCCGCCGGTTGGATGGTTTATTGTTCGCGCCAAGCCTGCATTGCGGCACGATACTCATCGATGGCGGCTTTTTGTTCGTCGCTCATACTGTGTTTGGTGTCGTCCACATAGTAATTGTAGCTGCCTGGCCGACCGTAGATTTTGCCGTTCCACGGTTTGCCGCCCTCGCGGCTGCGGTCGGCATAATCTGCGCCATGCCGTTCTTTCAAAAAATCAAAACAGCCGTTGTATGCGGGTTTGCTGGCTTCTTTCTCGGCGATTTTTTGCCATTGGTGGCGCAGCATTGCCATATCCAGCACATTGCTGGCCGGCTGCTCCAAACGATAGCCGAGCGGGGCGATTTCTTGCATGACGGCTTCGGCCTTTTCCATCAGTTCGGCTTCGGATTTAGCTTCAAAGGTTTTTTGCCATGCCTTGGGTGCTTCTTTCGTGGCCAACATCCCGGCCAAACCCTCTTTGTCGTCGTGGGTAAAGCAAAAACCTAATGCTTTCAGGGCTTCTTTGTTGGAGTAGGTTTTGCCGTGTACCACCACAGAAAACAACGGCACCGAGCCCATACGGTATTTGATAACGGCAACCTGTTCGGCTGCCTCATCGGCGGCTGCTTACTGTTTTTTGTAGCATTCAGGGCAAACCATGTTTTGCTCGTACCAAGCCAGTTTGCGTTCGCGATCGGCGCTTTTGCCGAAAAGAGATACGCTGCCGGTGCCATGACCGCAAGCGTAGGAGTAAGAGTATTTAGCCATTTTGATTCATCCTTTTAGGTGGTTCGGGCTTGCTTTGTGCTTCCCGATGACCTGAATAATACGCGTTAATTACGCGTAATTCAATTGGCTAATATGTAAATATAAGTAAACGTTACCACGCTCCGCTGCCGAAAGTCAGCACCCCGTCGCTGCCGCTGTGGCGCGGCACGGCGGTGTAGTCAATCGCGCCGCTGCCGCTGGTGGCCGCCATCCACAGCATATGCAGCCCGTCTGGGCCGTCGTCGTGGGTGGCATCGGGGAACTCCCGCAACTGTTCAATCAATACACGTTGCTCCGGCAACAGTTTGATAAATCCGTTAGCAAAATGCGGTTGGATACTTTCAATCCTCATCACTTTTTCTGCGCTTGGTTTGACTCCACGTGCCGGAACATGCGCCCCCTGTTTTGCCGCCTCTTTAATCAGCTCGTCTTTGAAAAACTCTTGAAACTGTACGGTCTCGATGACCCACAGCAGGCAGCCGTATTGCTTTTGCAGTCTGATGACGTCCTGAATAATCAGGCTCGGCACACGTTTCTTGATGGATGCCTCCACAACAAACAGCGTGCCGGTGGCGCGTTGGTAGCCGCCGACAAGAATGGCGGACGGATCAGTGCCTTTGCCCTGTTTGCCCAGTGAAGGATCAACCGCACCAAAATACACGACATCATGCGGCAGAGTGCGGTAATAACAGTTGTCCAAATAATCAGCAAAAATCGCATTTTCGGGATTGCCCGGCTGGTTTTGGTACTCACAGTTGAAGACATGGATACCGTCGCGGGCGCGGATTTTCATCAGGGCGAGAAGCGGTCGTTTGCTCCAACTCACTTCGCTGCCTTCCAACATTGCCGCTTCGTTTGCTTCGTAAAACGCCTGAGCCGCCTTTTCGTTGGCGCGGTTTTCTTTCGGCGTGTTACGGTAGATGTTTTCCCATTCCGCCCACAAATCCATATTGACAGGCCACTTCATGATGGCGGAAAAGCGCACACTGCGCCAAAACGGGTTTTTCAACACACGCGCCAATACGCTGTCCAAACATAAAATCGTACCGACATATAAAATATCGCACTTCGCGCCCGCGCCGCCCAAAGGATTGATAACGCTGCCTATCCACTTAGTCAGTTTGTCGCGCAGGCGGATGTTTTCGGTGTGTTTTTCATTTTCCAAGTCGTCGAGATAGACCGCATCGGGGCGCACCTCGCCTTTTTTCGCGCCGCGGATGCCCTGTCCTGCGCCATAGGCTTTGAATTGGTTGTTTTGGCGGGTTCGGATTTCACCGATACGCCATACCTGCCCCTGCCCGCAGACTTCGGGAAAGTCCAACTGCAACGCGGGATTGTCGGTCAGTTCGGTTTTGATGGCTTCGACGATGGCGTCGGCTTGGTCTTCGGTGTCGGACACGATGACGGTATTGTGTTTGGCATTGCGCACTTCGCGCCAAAGGGAAAACGCCTGTACGGTCAACGATGTTTTCGCTTCGCCGCGCGATGCCGCGCAACCCTGCAAGACCGACTCCGGTTCTTTTTCGATTTCGGGCAGTTCTGTGTATGCCCATGTATGGAAAACAGATTCGCTGTCGTCGGGGAAATAATGCGGCAGATAAGTCTTGCAGAAAAAACGGAATGCTTCGGGCGTACACTGCATCACTTTGGCGCGACGCTCGGCAATATCCGCAGGTGCGGCAGACAATCCGATATCTGCCGCACTGATGCGTCGGTTGATGTCTGCCCGTATGGCGGACATTCTGGCGCGCAGTTCAGATTGGCTTAATTTTCCCTGCATGATTAAAACTCTTTCTCAATGACAGTTTGAAAGCCTTGTAGTACCTCATCAAACGCAGCCAACATATCGGGATGCCGGTCTGCAATATAGGCAAACAGTTTTTCGATGACTTTAATGGCAACCGCAGATTCCTGTATTTCGGGCAATACCCGCTTGTTTGCGGCCACGGTCTTGGTAAACGCGTCGGACAGGCTCGCCAGCAGCTTTGCCCGCTCCGATGGGGGCAATTCCTCGACCGACGTATCCTGCAACATCGTCATCGTCGATTGGTACTGCACCAAAAAACCCGCCAGCAGCGAGCGGGACAAGTCTTCGATACCGCCGCCGGCCAAAGTATAGGCGGCGCGCACTTTGTCCCAATCGTCGCCTTGCTCCTTGGCGGCACGCTTCCAGTTACGGGCGGTAGCCGTCGGGATTTCGCACATCATTGCAGCGATTTCGAGCGTATGCCTGTCGCTGACGTACAGCCTGCGCAGCTTGTCGCGGGTTTCTTTCGGGTGGGCCATTTCTCAAATCCTTCAAAAACCGAATTTAGCGCGGATAAAGGCAATGCCGGTGGCCACCACGCCGCCGCTCACCGCGCCGGATACCGCACCGGCCAAACCGCCGTTGGTACGGGCAATACGCTGGCAATCGGCTTGTATATCCGCTAGCCGTTTATCCATTTCATCCTGCTTGGCAATGGTTACATCTTGCTTGGCGATGATTTCGCGCAGCATTTCCACAACCGGGTCTTGGTAAAGGTTACTCATTTTTTGTCGGCCTTTTCGTTTAACTTGTCGCTAACCTCTTTGAGGTCGCTCTTGATTTCCCGTAACAACTCCAGCACTTCGCCCTTGTATTCTCGGGCTTCGGCTTTGCTTTGGTAGGATTTTTCGACTTCGTGCAGGCGTTCGCGCAGGGCGTGATTCTCGGCTTGCACGGAATCAAACTTGCCGTCTACCTTGCCGATGTAGCGCCACAGCACCGTCATCACAATGCCGATGGCACCCTGAAACACATAATCGATGGTTAAAAATTCAGCGGCCATCATCGTCTCCGTCCAATACCACGCAGCAATCGATGCCCTCATCAGTACGGCTGCTCACATGCAGGCACGGGCGCTTGTCCTGCACATCAAACTCCACCTCGCCGCATTCGGCCAAGGCAGCCTTGACCGCCTGATACTGCTCTTTAAGCGGGAGGCGGCATGGCAATACGGTAAACACCACGCCGAAATTCGGGGTCATACCCATGCGGTAATCCCAATTACCTGCCGACAATTTGCGCTCCACCGCCAATACAAACACTTCCTGCTCGCGGGCGCGAGCCAGTTTGAGCTCCATGCCGGCGTGGCACACCGCCAAGCGGTGTTGCACCAGTTCGCGGTATCTACTCACGGCTTACCTCCCTGTCCGTTGCGGTACCACTGCTGCCAGCCGGAGGCCTGCGCATCGCGCTTGCCGCACCATGCGCCGTACTCGGCGGCATGGTTGAGCAGGGCTTCCGGGCTGCCTGAAGCAGGCGGCGCTGGGCGTTCGTAATCCGCCAACAGTTCCGCCGGAGCGGGCGGCAAGGTCGGCCGCTCCACCACTTTAATCGGCGCTGTAACCGAAGGCTTGGCGGTAGAGCCGCAAGCTGTCAGCGCCAAGGCCGCTATGGCAGCCGCCAGCACTGTTGTCGCGTGCAATCGCATGGGGTATCTCCTGTTTGATATGGGTGGTTTGACTGTCTAGGCGGCGGTTGGCTTCGGCCAGTTTCACGGATTGGCTCTGGGCAAAATCAACCCATTTCTGCCGTTCCGCCGCCACTTCGGCCAGTTTGGCGCTGTAGGCGCGTTCCGCCTCCAGCTGTGCCTGTTGGTGTGCGGCGGCCACTGCGGCCATCTCGGTTTTGGCTTTGCCGTCGCGGTTCAGGTAGCCTGCGCGGTAGCAGGTGGCCGCCACAGCCAGAGCCAGCAGCAGTGGCAGCAGCTTTTTCCACAGGCTGCCTGCGGGCAGCAGCTTACTCAGTAGGGGCATCCACATCATTTTCACGCTCCGTTTCCTGTTTGATGGCCGCCAGCTGCGGGATAACCGATAAGCCGCGCCGTACCAAGGCAAAACCGCCCACAATGCCGCCGTAAGCCCACCACATCCACTCCACAGGCTCAGGAGCCATCACAAACTTATAGGTCATGACCGCGTAGGCGATATTGGTCCAGATTTTGGTGTGGCTGGCCTGCCCCGTGGCCGGGTTGGTAAAGTTACCGGCCAGCCAAGTGCCAAACTTATTCATCGTTTCGCCTTTCTGCGCCGTTTGGCAGCCCGTTTGGCCGCGGCCACGCCGCTGCGCTTCCAGTTCGGCAGCGGCAGCATGATTTCCACATCACGCCGTTGCGGCCATTCCCTTTCTTGTGCCGGGTGGCCACCCGGTAGGGCAAACATGGCCAGCGCCATCAGTTTTTTACGCCAGCTCATACCGCCACCTCCGCCGCAATCGCTTCGGCCACCGCGCGGCAGATGCGCCATTTAGTCTGCTTCCATAGCGCCAAATCCGCATCATTGCTGATAAAAAACGGCTCCAAGATAATGCCGCCCGCCTGCGCATAGGCCAAACGGCTGTGCTGCCCGGCGTTGTCGGGCTTGTAGCCGTCTTCGCCGCGTAGCTTCCAGCCGGTCGCATCGGCCACCGCCGCGCATATACGCTGGCAGGCTGCCTTGTTTTTCGGGATGGATAAGGCTTCGATACCGGTGGCAGCTTTACTGGCCGCCGCATTAGTATGGAACTCAACAGCCAAGCGGCTGCCTTTAATCAGTTTCACGGCCTCGCGCAACGGCATATTGCCCTTGCCTGTGCCGTCGGTTTTAACCTCCAAGCCGTAATCGGTGCGCAGGATGGAGGCCACGATGTTGCGCATATCCTGCGCAATATCCGCCTCGCGGTCGCTGCCGTTCACGGCGCCCGGGTCGGTGTTGGAATGTCCGGCTGTAATGGTAATAAACATGATAAAAACCCCAGTGGTTACACTGGGGTTATTGTCCATCGGCAGGCTACCTGAAAATGCTTGAGGCGGCTCACACGGTTAAAGCAGCGAGATTTGCCGGCTCTCCGGCGGCGGGGCATTGTCGGTCTTTTTGAGGATGTCCCACACCGTGCGGTCGGTGAGGTGGTGGCATTGTGCTAAATTCTGCACCGCCCAAAACGCGGTCATATGGTCGCGGCTCACCAGCTCGTCAAACTGGCGGCGGATTTTACGGTGCAGCAGCTCTCGCACCGCCCGTTCGCATTTCGGCAGCCACAGCCGCTGCCTTTGCCCGAAGGCGCGGCACAACTTGTCTGCCGCCTGCTCGCCCACTACTTCCGCCAAAGCGGCGTGGGTAGCCTGCCCGGCACGCTTCACGTTACACGACACCGGGAAGGTGGTGCCGCCGTAGGCGCGCAGCAGAGCAAGCGTCGGCTCGGCGCCAATCAGCCCCACCATTTCCATCACGCTGTCCGGCAGCAGGTGGCGCACCGCTTCAAAATCCGTTTCGTCATAGAGTTCAAACGACATTATTTTTCCCCTTTCCGGCGGTTGGCATAAATCTGCAAGGCCGCCACCAGTTTGTGCAGTTTGTCATCCGGCAGCCAATGCACTTGGTCCACGCCAAACATCCGTTTGGCCATCCCGTGCGCATAAGCCCAAGTCAGGCCGTTATCCAACAGCAGCGCTTCCACCTTGCCGATCATCTTAGAGGCCGAGCGGCGCGGGCTGGGGCGGCGCCCCATCGGGCGGCTGGCGGCAAAACCCTGCCGCTGCATGGCCGCCAGCACCGCTTCCAACTCGCGCAAGGTCATCTTGGCGCAGGAGCTTTTGCCCGTTTCGCGGCGCAGCAGGGCGCGGTAGGTGTCGTCGTCCAAGCCCAGCTGCGCTTTGCCAATGTGGATTTTGGCTTTCAGTTTATTCAGATTGGCCTGCATTTTTCAGGTAGCCTCTTGTAATGATCCACTCATGCCGCCGCTATGCAGCGGCATGGATTGAGCATCACTGATTCACCAGCTCTTTGAGTTGCGCGCTCGGCTTAAACCGTACCTTGCGTTTGGCCGCCACCTGTACCGGCTCGCCGGTTTTCGGATTGCGGCCGGTACGGGCGGCGGTTTCCACCACCTCAAACACGCCGAAGCCGTTGAGTGGCACCCTCCGTCCGTTGGCCAAAGCCTCGCGGATGGTATGCTGCACCGCCAGCAGCGCAATTTCGGCTTCGGCGCGGCTCATCTTGCCGTGTTCGGCGATAGCCTTAATTAAATCCGGTTTATTCATGATTTAAACTCCTATTTAACTGTTTTAAACTGCGGCAAACCGTGCCGCGCGGATTTCGATTTTTCAGGTAGCCTATTTACTGCTTAAGCTCTGGAACATCCTGCACTTCCTCACCACGTAGGCGAGCGTTGGCATTGATGGTCATCATCGCTATGGCGGCATAATTCTGTGCCGGGGTATTCTTTTGAGATATGCCTCGTACCATAGGCACGTCACTGGTACATCCGATGTCCAGCATATTTTCCACGTCTTCGATGGTAATAATTACTTTTGCCATGTCTTTACTCCTGCCAACCGCCCAACAATTCGGCCAACTCATCCAGTATCATAGCCAGCGCATTTCCAGCGATGATTTGCGAGGCGGCGGCCAAATCAAAACCGCTGTCGCCGTGGCTCTGGGCATCCTCCTGCAGGTGGTCTAAGTAGCGGATGCGTTTCAGGGTCAAATCCTGCGTCAGCACCAACACCACGCTCTCGCGCCACACCAAACCAAGCTCGACTACGCGCTTGCCGCATTTCACATGCTGCACCACTTCTCCGGCGGTTACGTCTTCGCGCTTGATGCGTATTTCCGCGCCCATATCGCCCGCGCCCACCAAGGCCACGTAGTCGTCCAGCTCAAACTGCCCGTCGGCCTCGCCGCGCAGCAGCCATTGGGTCATCAGTTCGGATGCGGAGCGGCGGGTAAAGGTGGGCAGTGCCCGCAGCCCGCCCAAGGCTTCGCGTAGATGGCTCAACAGGTTTTCGGCTTTGTTGCCGGTTTGGTTAATCAGCAAGTAGCCGCCAACCAAGACTGCATCGGTGCGGCTGGCGCGGGTAAAGGCGCGAGGCAGTAGCTCGTCAACAATCTGCTCTTTCAGCTCCTGCCTTTCCTTGCGGCCGACTTTACGGGCTTCCTCTGCTTCGATTTTGGCGATTTTTCCGTCCAAGACGGTTTTGATGACCGCACCCGGCAGCACCCGTTCTTCACGTTTCAGAGAGATGCTGAGCGTTTTATCTGCGGTAAATACCAGCTCGTCGCCAAACGGCTGCGGCACGGCAAAACCGTCGGCAAACCAATCCAGCCCGCAGGGCGGTGCAAAGCGGTGTTCGTCCAATGCGGTGGCTAAAACGGCCGCATCCGGGGTTTCAGGTAGCCTGTAGGCTTGGCATTGCTTAAACCACATCTTTTTGCTCCTCATCGTCGGTTACACATTTGTTGCCGTTTATCCAGCCTTCTTGGTAATCCACCTCTCCGGCTTTGACCTGTACGGCATGGGCTTTCACTTCGTCCCAATCCATGCTGTTGGCCGCCCAATCTTCGATTTCAAATTCATGCGTGGTAAACAGCCGCTCGGTTTGGGCTTTGACCTTCTCGCGGTCTTGGCCGTCGCGCTCGGCGTAATAATCGGTGTAGGCATCAGCGATAACCTGCACCGGCACGCGCCAAACCGAAAAATCGGGCATTTCTACTAAAAGATATTTCTTCATTTTTTCAAACTCCTACATAGCAAACCAAATTGCGGCACTGATGGCAAACCATATAGCCGCCCCGGCAAACCACCAGCGGCCTTCTCGGCGGTAGGCTTCAGCCGTGGCACAGTAGTGCCGTGCCAACTCCAGCGCGCGGTAGCCGTAAGTATTGATGGCGTCGGACACATCAATTTTCAGGGTGCAGTTGATTTCTCTGCCTGCTTTATCGGCGCAGGACTTGCCTTCATTCAGCATTACAGCCATCTCACACCCCCGCCAATTCTGGGTCGCTGGGCTCGATCACAATTTTTTCTACCCCGCTCATGATTTTGATACCCGGTACCTGCCCGTCGGCAAACAGCTCGGCCTCGTTGAGGATGGCCTCCTTGTTGATTTCTTCTTTCAGCCGTACAAAGCGAGCCAGCGCGGTTTTTTCCTTCAGGTAGGCCAACACCGCCGCCACACCGGTTACACGCACGCTGGGCGGGTCGGCACGCCATTTCACGATGCCGGTCACAAAATCTACGGTCTTGGTTTTGTAGCCTTCGGTCAGCTCTTCGCGGTTGGCTTCGCAGTAGGCCTGCACACCGCCGGTGAGCTCGGCCAGTTCGGCACGCAGCGGGTCGGCCAGCTCGTTGTATTCCTGCTCGATGGCCGACTGCTTGTCGCCCATCTCGGCTTCCAAGCGTTTTACTTCGCGTGCCAAGTCGCCGATGCGGCGGATTTGCGCCGAGGCTTCCACGCGGCTCTGCACGGCGGCTGTCAGCGCGGCCTGTTTAATGCGGGTTTTCTTTTTCGCTACCATTGCTTTTTCCTTTCAAAGATTTCAGCGATTTTTTGATACAGTTTTTTCAGGTTTTCCCGTCCCCGGGCTTCTTCTTCTGGTGTTAGCTGCCGTTTGTGTTCCAACTTCGGCGGCTCCGACCTCGGCGGCAGACACCTAATCAGCATCTTGGGTGTTGGCCAGCGTTCGATTTCGGTAAATAACCGGGTAAATCCCGCGGTGATTCGCCCTTTGTCCAACTGTTCGGCCCAACTGATATTCACTGAGGCGATGGCCTCCACCCATACGCTGGCCGTCAATTTGATGCCGTCGGCGGGCGGCGCACCTTCCAGCCGCAGCATCATCAGTTTTTGCAGCCCGGTCAGCAGCTCATCGCTGACAAACTTAGGTAGTGGCTTGCTCATTTTTCATTTCCTCCAGTTGTTGTACGGCATCCACCACTTTGCTTCCCCGTGGCCGGCTGGCTCCGATAATGGCTGGGGTGGCGGTGCCGTTGTTGATGGATACCGGTACCGATGTCACATTTCCCGCCCAGCCGGCGATAATCTCGTATAGGTAGCCGTGGGATTTGAGTGGCGTCTTCAGACGGCCGCTGTCACGGGCGGACAGCACCTCGTTAAACGCATAAGCCCAGGCGGCCACGGGGGCGGGGTAGGATTGGCCGTTGCGGTAAATCTGCCCGGCTTGGATGTCCGGCAGCAGTTCGGCCATCAACGAAGCCATACGAGCTTGAGAGAGCGCGGACTTGTTCGGGCGAAACAGGCCAAGATATTTCACTAGCCCAAGCGTCATCGGCCCGCCGATATTTGCCAACATCCACAAGCTTTGCCGTGCCTGCTCGTGGGCAATCAGTGCATCCAGCGAGTTTTCCGCGCCGCAGCACGGGCAACGGGTTTTCATGCTGCCGCTCCCTGTTCGGCAGCCAGCCGGATAAAGGTGTCGATGTGTTCGCGCTCGGCTTGCAGGGCAAACGCCTTGTCTTCGGCGCTCATGTCGCCCGGGTAATAGCGCAGGATCATCCAATCCAGCCGGGCGGTGTCGGGATGGGGGATAAACTCCAAATCATTGGCATAGACAAGCGCCGCTTCTTCATCGCATATAAATTGAACAGTAACCTGATCGTATATATTTGCTTCTTCCAAAACCACACCAAACACAGGATTTTCTTCATCTTTAAAGCGTACACAGTCGCCAAATTTAAATTGCTGTGTCATTTCTAAGCTCCTAACTTCTTCATCATCTCATCACGCCTTCGTTGCACCGCTGCGCCGATGGCCTGATAGTGTTTGCAAGCCGCTGCCTTGCGTGACCAATAGCGGCCGATTTCTCCTTTGGCGCAGGGCGCAAAGCCAAACCTCAACATCGGCGTCGGCCTAGGCTCTTTGTCTTTTCCCGGCTCGCTGGTTTGCCAATATCGGCAGCGGTAACAGGTTTGCTCGGTCATTTTCAGGTAGCCTTTATCCGCCATACCTTTTCCGTTTTGCTGCCGCCCGTTCAGCTTGTTCTGCCTGACGCGCCTTGCGCTGCAAATACCGCTGCCCCATCAATTGCAACTTAAATTCTTCATCACTCAAGTTGTAGCCTCGTCGTCTAATCGGTCGCCTAATCATGGGTTTGTCCTTTCGGTTTCAGGTAGCCTGTCAGGGATAGGTTCATACACGATGCCGCTCATCCGTTCTTGGTCGCTCATGCGGCTGTAGGCCGCTTCCCATTGAGCTGCTTCTTGGTCGGCCTGCCGTTGCAAGGCAGCCATGCGTTCGGTTGCCGGCTTGGTCTGTACCAGCACCCTGTTTGCTGCCGGTTGCGGGGTGCAGCTGCCGGTCATGGCGGCATAGGCCAGCGCAATCAGCGTGCCCACCATCCAGCGCCGCAGCGCCGGTTTTAAGCTGTCTTGCCACATTATTTCGTCCTCCCGTCTTTGATGCCTCGGATTAAAAACTCGGCAGCCCAGCCAAATCCGATGCCCATAATCGCAATGGCAATCGCCAAAGTAAGTGCCGCGCCTATCACGCTGCCGAAATTAGCTTGGTTAAACCATGTCCAAAATTCACACATTTTTCATCTCCTCTTTGCTTAGTGAATCAACATCTCGGCAAACTGCCGTACCATTTCCACAGAGGGTTCCTGCCGGTTAATCCGGGCAAGCCGCACTACCCCGCGCAGCATCTTGTCCAGCCGGCGTGCGTTGCCTGCGGCGGTGCGCACCAGCTCGGCGGCGGCCTCCTCATCCATATCCGGCATCGCTTGGGCCACAATCTGTGCCAAGTCTTCATCCGGCACGCTCTCGCCCAAATCCAGCTTAAAGGCCATGCGGCTGTAGAGCTGTTTCAATTCGCCGTTTTTGCCGCGCAGGTTGACCAGCAGCCTCGGCATCCCGGCCAACACCAAGCCGCAGCCGGTTTTGTCGTGTACCCGGCGCAGGCATTCCAACGCCCGCAGCGGCAGGTTTTCCGCCTCGTCCACCAAGATGATGCGGCCGCTGTCTTTCAGCCTGCCCACCACCGCATCCATCAGCTCATTCAGGCTGCCTTTGCCCTCTGCGCCCAGCATGGCGGCCAGCTTTTGCAGCAGCACTTTGGCGGTATAGGTTGGATCGGTTTCAATCATCAGCGCGTCGGGTGCCTGTTTGCAGTATTCGCGCAGCGAGCTGGTTTTGCCCAAGCCGGCCTGCCCGAACAACACCACCGCTTCGCCTTCCACGTGTGCCAGTCGCAGCACGTCGCGCACCCGCTTGGCCGTTGTCGTCAGCACATAGTCCACCTCCAGCTTTCTTTCGGCTTCGCGCTCGCGCTGCTTTTGCAGATAGGCGGCAATCTTGCGTTCGATTTCCTGCACATTGCCCGGGTATTTGCCGTGCAGGTATTGGTTCACCACGGGCGAGGTAACGCCCACGGCACGCGCCACCGCCGATTGCGAGAGGCCGTTATCGCTGATATAGTCTTGTAAATCCTGTCTGATGCTCATCTTTAAAATCCTTGTAAAAAGGGGTTTCAGGGTTTCAGGTAGCCTGTTGCCGCAGGCTGCCTGTTTTACTTCGCTTGCTGCCGCTCCCATTCGTCGCGGTCGCTTTCAAACATAAAAATCTGAGGTTTTTTCGCTAGTACGGGCTCGTAGTTCCCATTGCCAACCAGCAGGCCAAAATCGGGCTGTTGCTCGATGGCCGGGCGGGTTTCTTCTTTCGCCAGCCGGATGGTGTTTTCCGCGCGTTTGATTCGGCCTTTGGCACGTTTTTCTGCCAGCTGGTCGCGCACCGTAATCGGCATGGCCGCGCGTTTGTTGCCGTCCACCTTGGCTTTACACACAAAGCTGCCGTCCATCTTGTACACATACACCCACTCGGCATCGTCGTAGTCGTAGGCCACCCGCACGTCTTCGCCGTGCAGTTCGGCCAAATCGGTCGAAAAATACACATTGCCAAACAGCTCAATCTGCCCGCGTGCCGCCTTGCGCACTTCCTGCGGCCTAAACAGCACGTCCAGTTCCGCTTCGGCCAGCAGGTCGGGGGCGAGGTTTTCCTGCTGCATCCGCAGGTCGCGGTATTCAATCGGCGTATAGTGGCGGCCGTCTTCATGCTTGGGCAGTTCGCTGTGCGGCCGGTTGTTGTAGTCGGCGATGCACTGCATCACATCCGCCATAAACTGCTGCCAGCTCGGCAGCTTGGCTTTGTAGCGCTGCTGCTCGGGTGTCAATTCCTTGCCCTGCCGCCATGCGTTAAACGCGCTGTCCATCTTGCGGTAGAGCAGGTTTTGCGTGCTTCTGTCCATACTGCTGCCGGTAAAGGTTTCGTATTGCGCGGCCAGCCGGATCAGGTTGTCCTGCCACCATCTTTCGATGATGCCGCGCCCCTGCGGGTTGCCCGGCAGGCCGGTTTCATGGTGGATACCCAGCCGTGCGGTTAAGCCGGTGATTTCATGGTCGATGGTTTTGCCGGTTTGGCCGCCGCCGTTGTCGGAGTAGTACATCAGCGGCACGCCGTTGTGCTTGATGCCGATACGCAGCGCATCTGCCACCGCCACACAGCTCTCTGCCAGCGAAAAGCTAAACCCCACCACCATGCGGGTGCAGCCGTCGATAATCACAGTCACCTCGGGCTTAAACGGCTGGCCGTGAATCGGGTGCTGCACCTTGGCTTTAAAGCTGTGGCCGTCGCCGATCCACACATCATTTGGCCGTAAAGCCTGCCAGTCGCGCCGGATATAGGGCAGCAGTGATTTATAGGCCGCCCCGGTCATCCGCCCGCGCTGCTGCATAATCTGCGGCAGCTTTTTCCACACCCGCCGCACCGTATCCAAGCTCGGCAGCCCGTAGGCCGGCTGGGCGGCCAGCCAGCCTTTGGCAAATTCCTGATAGCTGTGCGCCAACTTCGGGGCGCTTGGGCGGCAGTGGTACGCCATAAAATCCGCCAGCCAGGCAATCTGCACCACCGGTGTCTCTTTTTTGGTTGGGCGCGGCGCCAAGGCAGCCAGCCGCTCGTTGGGCGAGCCGGCGGCACGGTAGGCCGCTACCCAGCCTTTCAGGGTGCGCACACTGATGCCGCGTTGGTTGTTGGCGCGGGCATTGGCCACCGGCACCAAATACGCCAGCGATTCCGATAACTGCCCACTTTCCACCTGCCGCACCACAAACTGCACCGCATCCGTAATCCCAAAGCCGGTTACCTCATGCAGCCGCAATACCTCCGCCGCCAGAGCCATCCGCGCATGGGCGCAGTCGCGCTGCTTGTCGTTCAAACCCATCGCATAATCGTCAATCGGCAAACCCAGCTGCTCCATCCGCCGCACTGCCGCGGGCCGTTTGGCCTTGGCCACGCTCGGCAGCACCGCCGGCTGCGATTGAGCCAGCAGCCGCTCTGCCTGCCGCTCCCGTACCGCGGTTTGGATGGTTTCAGGCAGCCCAGCTACTTGGTATTCCATACCGCCGCCGCGTTGTGCACGTCTGCGGCTCGGCCAATATTCGCGCTTAGCTTTATCGGAGATGCCTTTAGGGGTTTTAGGTAGAGAGGGGATGCTGAGCTGCGCTAATTCAGCCGCACTTAAATATTCACTCATGGCTTTCATCCCCAAAATCCAATTCCGGATTGCCAGCCTTTTCCACGTTCTCACGCTGATAAGCCAGCAAAGCCAACACATTAGTTAATGCCGCTATAGTCTCGTCTACGCCGCTGCCGTCTTCGTGCCATTTAGCCAACAGCGCCAAAGCCTCGGCTGTTTGGCTCTGTACTTGGGCCATATCCGCCGCTTTGCCCTTGCGGCCGCGCGGAATTTCAATTACCACTCGGTCACCATGCAGTACGCTTAGGTATTCGCTAATAAATCGGCTGCCCGTCAGTGCCTCAAACTGGGCTATCCGATTGAGTGGCAAAGTGTTATCCAACAACCAGCGGTAATAGGTTTTAAGCTCCACCCCCATCAGGTCAGCCATCACTTTAGATGGACGGTGCTGTTCTTTAGCGTGCCGTTTGGCCAGCTCAATCGCATGGTCTAGAGAGGTGGCTTTCGCCTGTCGTCTGATGGTTCTCATGGTAAAAATTTATCAATCGAGAATTTAAATTCGTGATTTTTTGGATTTTTATCCGTACAATACGTATTATCTAAATACGTATTTAGACATTAACTGCACGGCGCAGCACTGGATGGAAATTGCGTGCTGCATAACGTTGTGGTCAAATTTGTTCGGGCTTCAAACCCAGCGCATCAGCAATGACCCGTTCGCTTTTGGGATAAGGTTTGACTAAAGCGCCGTAAAGGGTGGTTGGATGCACGTTGGCTTGCGCTGCCAGTGCGCGAATCGACCAACCCTGTTTTTTCAACGCAGCGATGATGTCTGCACGGTGCCAATCCAAAAGCTCCGGTGTTACTTTTTGAGCTGTATTTTTTTCATCTTAAATACCTATTTTTTGTCAGTTGGGGAATTGACTAGATGTAGGTATTATAGCGTTAAACTTAAAATTTATGAGATTTTCTTAGGTTTAGTTATAAATATATGATTTAGAGAATGAAATTCTAAGATTAACGTTATAGTTATTTATAGGTTGAGGTTAGTCTTCGTATGGAGAACTTTAACGTTGAGTTTGCGAAGCGCATGGAGATAGTTGTGAAGAGACTTGGCAGCGTCTCCGAGCTAGCAAGAAGGGTGGATGTAGCCTACCCGACGGCCACAAAATGGGTTAAAGAAGGTGCGGAACCTAGTACCACCAACTTAATCAAGATTTCCGATGCTTCCGGGGTAAGCCTATTGTGGCTGGCCACTGGGCAAGGTGCCGTATTGAAGATAGATAGCCAAGAACAAGAAGAACCTACTGATGGTAATAGTTCACCACGAGTAGAAAAAGGATTGCAGGCAAACTATGCAGTGCAGGACACGCTTGGTAATCCTGTGGATTTGAGCGAGTTCGTATTCATCCCTCGTTACAATGTACGAGCTTCCGCCGGCAACGGTTTCCCGGTAGGCAATGAGGAGCCATTATTTCCGATGGCTTTTCGCCGATCTTGGGTTGAGCATTACTTAAACGCTAACCCGGCAGATTTATCGGTAATCAAAGTGCGCGGTGATTCAATGGAGCCTGTGCTGTGTAATAACGACAACATCTTGGTTAATCACGCCAAACGGCAGCCCAGCAACGGCCTGTTTGTTGTCCGCATCGGCGGCGAGCTGGTTGTCAAATACACGCAAATTATGCCCGGAGGTAAGCTCCTGCTTAAATCTACCAATGAGATATACGATCCTTTCGAGCTGGATTTAGCGGAGCCGGACGCTGATGTTGAGATTATCGGCCGAGTAGAGTGGTTCGGCCGTCAGGTTTAAAACATTTTAAAACCCTTTTAAAAGGTACTCAATTCCCGTTTATTCTGGTGCAAAAGATAACGCATTTTTTATCAAACTAAAGCAAAAGCTGGTGCAAGTTTTTTCTCGCACCAGCTTCGCTCAAATCCGCACCTGATAAAGTTTTCCGCCGTTTTTTGCCTCCGGTCATCCCAGTGCAAAAATAACCACCTCCCCACATATCCACCTAACCGAATCAGCCGCCCAAGCTCACGCCGATGTATTGAACGCAATCTGTCGTGGGGATATTGATTAACTAGGCCGCCTTCGGGCGGTTTTGATTTTGGGAGATTACGCCGTGAGCCGAAACCGAAAGCGGAAACCGTCTAAGCCCTATCGTGGGTACTGCACCTTCCCCTTGGTGGGTGCAGATACCTATGACGAATT
Organism: uncultured Eikenella sp.; assembly: GCA_963515595.1. Taxonomy (GTDB): domain Bacteria; phylum Pseudomonadota; class Gammaproteobacteria; order Burkholderiales; family Neisseriaceae; genus Eikenella. Next base: position 51,184 of record CAUPYH010000001.1, read on the forward strand.
TCAGGAAGCGGCGGAAATGTTCGGCGACTTCGCCGACCCCGTGAAGCGTAAGCGCATCTTCGATAAGCCCAGAAAGTACCGGTTTGAAATATGGCTGAAGCTGGTAGGCAAGCCGGAGTACGAAATCCGCGAAGCCAAGATAACGAGCGAAGGCGTAACCCGTGAAAACCTCAGCCAGATATTGTACGAGGTGGCCATGCAAGGCTTACGCGAATTAGACGGTCAGGAAGAAGTGGACGGTGAACAGTCCATCATCAAGATTATTATTTGATTGGAGATTTAAAATGGGTAACGAATACCTAAGCCCGCAACAATGCGCGGATATGCTGACTGTAAAGAAGCGGACTTTTTTAGAGCGGTATGCGCCCCGCCCCGATTTCCCCGCGCGAATATCCGTATCTAAGAAGCGTTTTTGGTGGAAAAAATCAGAGGTTGAGGGATGGCTAGACCGCCAAAAAGAAAAACGCCCGATGATGTGATTTGCACCACATTTACACCAAGCGTTATATAACATTATGAAAAATATAAAAATATTGGTGCGGACGGAGAGACTCGAACTCTCACACCTCTCGGCGCCAGAACCTAAATCTGGTGCGTCTACCAATTTCGCCACGTCCGCAGGAAAGGCGGCATTATACTGCAATATGCCGGTTTGGCAAGATGCTGTTTGAAATCGGATTATATTGCGGAATAACAAATCAACCAACGCTGATACAGCTTTGGCCTGCCCTGCATGAAAAAATGTGCAGCGCCCTACTCTTTTTCTTCAGGCTTCGGCCGCCACAACACCAGCTGTTTGCCGATGTGCTGTACCAGTTCGGCGCCGGTAGCGGCGCAAAGGGCTTCGGCGATGGCGATGCGCTCCTGCCTGTCGTCGCCGGCCACTTGCACTTTGATCAGCTCGCGGGCGGTGAGGCGGGTGTCGGTTTCTTTGATAACGGCCTCGGTGAGCCCTTGCTTGCCGATGAGCACGGTGGGGCGCAGTTGGTGGGCTTGTTGTTTGAAGCGGCGGATGTCTTCGTTGCTGAGTGTTGCCATTTTATTGATTAGTATTTGCTAAGTGATTGGAAAAGGCTACCTAAAAATGCCGAACGGGCTTTCAGGTAGCCTGTTTCATAAGGCAGGCGCTTAGGCGGCCACGCTTTCAAAACGGCGGGCGGCTTCGTCCCAGTTGACTACTTGCCAGAAGGCTTTGATGTAGTCGGGGCGGCGGTTTTGGAATTTCAGGTAGTAGGCGTGTTCCCACACGTCCAAGCCGATAATCGGGTAGCCGGATGCGCCGGATACAGCCTGCCCCATCAGCGGGGAGTCTTGGTTGGCGGTAGAAACGACTTTGAGCTTGCCGTCTTCATACACCAGCCAAGCCCAGCCTGAACCGAAACGGGTGGCAGCGGCTTTTTCAAACTCGGCCTGGAAGGCTTCCACGCTGCCGAAATCGCGCTCGATGGCGGCTTTGAGCTTGCCTTGCAGGGTGGTGCCGGTTTTCAGGATTTGCCAAAACAGGCTGTGGTTGGCGTGACCGCCGGCGTTGTTGCGCAGCGGGGTGCGCACGTTTTCAGGCAACTCGGCCAAGCGGGCAATCAGCTCTTCCGCCGACAGTTTCTCCCACTCAGGCAGGTTGGCCAACACAGCATTGGCATTATTTACATAGGCCTGATGGTGCTTGCTGTGGTGGATTTCCATGGTTTGCGCATCGAAATGCCGCTCCAGCGCGTCGTAGGCGTAGGGCAGTGCGGGCAGTTGGTATGCCATAATCAGTTTCCTTTTTCAGATGTGTTTTGCATGGCTGGAGCATTGATTCCTTCCTATTGTGTTGGCTTACCTTGCTGCACAACTTGTACTGCCTGCGGCTCGCCACCTGAGGAGGAGAAATAATTGCTTCAGCTATAAAAGCGGCAATGATAAGTGCTATCCATTGGCAATTCAAGGTTTTTTTATCATCTCCTAATCAGGTCAATGCAGCATTGGCTTGCCTCACCTCTATCGAGAGCGACTACAAAGTAAAAGGCTACCTGAAACTTTCAGGTAGCCTGATTGCAGAATAATGGCTCAGCGTAAGACCTGTACCTATGATTTCAGGTAGCCTTTTGCACCAAAAGTGCCATTTAATCTTTCAGCCGTTGCGAAATCCTGTTCCACAGGCCGCGCAGCAGGTCGATGTCTTCGCGGCTGGGGGAGGCGCGGTCGAAGAGGCTGTGCAGGCGGCGCATCATGCGTTCTTGGTTGCGGCGGTTGGCAAAGCCGGTTTGTTCGATGATTTGCTCCAAGTGGTCCACCATGCCGCGTGTTTGGCTTTGTGTGGCGGGCGTGTACGTCTGTTGCAGCTGGCTCATACTGGTGCCGGTTTGGCTGAAAATTTCGTAGCACACCACTTGCACGGCCTGAGCGAGGTTGAGCGAGAAATAGGCAGGATTGCCGCTGATGGTGAGCAGGCGGTTGCAGCGCTGCACTTCGTCGATGTTCAGGCCGAAGGTTTCGTTGCCGAATACGAGGGCTACCTGAAAACCTTGCCGCGCGGCCTGCAACAGCTCGGGCACAAGTTCGCGCGGGGTGTGCAGCGGGGCGGAGAGTTCGCGGCGGCGGCTGGTGAGGGCGCAGCTCAACACGGTGTCGGCCAGCGCTTCATCCAAAGTAGCCACAATTTGCGCCTGTTCCAGCACGTCGCGCGCGCCGGAAGCGAGGATGAAGCTTTCTTCCGGCAGCCGGAACGCGGCAGCCTGGGCGGCATCGAAAGTAGGCGGCTCGGGAGTCATCGGCGTGGTCATCAGGTTGGGTGCGACTAGGGTGAGGCGGCTCAAGCCCATGGTTTTCATGGCGCGGGCGGCGGCACCGATGTTGCCGGGATGGCTGGTGCGGGTGAGCACCACGTGGATGTGGCGCAGATAGTCGGGAACGGTGGGGGTGTCTGTCATATCAATCGGTTTCAGCGGCGATCAAAGCACGGCTTCCTTGCCAGCGGCATTGGCTGGCTTGGTTGGAGGAGTTGTACGGGCAATGATTAAGCACGATTTTTGGGCATTCAAGGCATTTTGTGCTGAGTGGGTAGGCTCATGATTCAAAGCGTTTGTCGGAACGCAAATTTTCCGGCCGCAGCGTTTTCCCTTCCAGCCAGCCGTTGCGAACCTGGGTTTGCTGGTCGAAATAGGAATAGTAGGGCTTGATATCGAGCAGTGGGCTGCCGTTGAGCATATCTACGCCTTTGAACTGCACGATATTCCCGACCACACTTTCCACGCGCACAATCGACATGCCGATACGGTTTGGCCGTTTGGGCGTTTGGGCGAGCGGGTGGCGAAAATGCCGTGCGGCAGCGTGTCCATAAACGGTACTACCTCCAGCTGGTAGCCGGATATTTTATGCAGCAAGAACAGCAGGATGATGTGTGAGAAGCCGTCTAAATCCTTTAAGCCCGGCGCGAATTTTTCATCCAGCACGGCTTTACCGCGTGTGTCGGCCAGCACAGACGGCTGTATCGGCATATCGGCGATGTCGTTAAACGGCGTTTCGAGGTAGCCGATGGGGCGAAGCGTAATCTCCATATGTCATCAATCGGTTTCGGCCATCTGGGCTTCACGCAGCGGCAAAGACAAACGATGTTTATGCTTCGGCTCGATGCCGTGAAACAGCGCGGCCAGTGCAGCGTGGTCGGCGGCCATGTCGGCGGTGGGGGTAAACAGCGGCAGGAAGCGCACTTCGCGCCGCCCGTAGTCGATTGCCACCGGCAATACCGGCACACCGGCGCCGCGGGCAATCCGCCAGTAGCCGCTTTTCCATTTGGGCACGGCGTGGCGCGTGCCTTCCGGCGAGATACCGAGAAACAGCTGCCCGCTGCGGCGGAAGGCGGCCACGGCTTCGTCCACCACGCCGCCGGCGCGTGCCCTATCCAGCGGCATCACGCCCGCCCAGCGTAAAAACGCTGCCAAACCGGGCACGGCAAACAGGCTTTTCTTGCCGAATATGCTCATTTTCAAATCCAAAGCCAGCAGAGCAGGCAGCACATACAGCCCGTCGAAATTCGATGTGTGCGGTACGGCCACCACCACGCATTTGGCTACATCCGGCACGCTGCCTGCGACGCGCCAGCCCAACAGCCGGAGCAAAGCGGCCGCCACACGGCGGCTGATTCCGCCGCCCCGGCGCGGCACTTGCGGCGGCAGCGGCATCATGCATTGTCCTTTTCCGCCAAAATCTGCGCTACGGTATCCACAATCACCTGCGTTTGCGGATCGATTTCCACATTCACCCGCTCGCCGGCGCGGCGGCTGCCAAACAACGTGCGGTTCAGGGTTTCGGGGATGAGGTGCACATTGAATTCGCTGTCGCTTACCGTGCCGATGGTGAGGCTGCAGCCGTCCAGTCCGATGAATCCCTTAGGAAAAACATAGCCTCTCAGGTTTTCAGGTAGCCTGAACCAAACAGTGCGGTTCAGCCCGTTCGCTTCGATGCGGCTGATTTCGGCAGTGGCCGTGATGTGGCCGCTCATGCTGTGGCCGCCGATTTCGTCGCCGAAGCGGGCGGCGCGCTCGATGTTTACCTTGTCGCCCGGCTGCAATGCGCCCAGATTGGTTTTGGCCAGCGTTTCGCCCATCAGGTCGAAATCTGCCGCGCCGTTTTCGTGCACGCGGGTGATGGTGAGGCAGCAGCCGTTGTGCGCCACCGATGCGCCCACGCGCAAATCGGCATCTGCGCCCTCGGGCAGGCGCACGGTGTGGCTGCGGAAATCGGGCGCGCGCTGATCTACGGCTAGTACTTCGCCCAAGCCTTGTACGATTCCTGTAAACATGGTTTCTCCTTGATTGCTTTATGGTTGGAGAGGCTACCTGAAGGCTCCCTCATCCTGTTTTCAGGTAGCCTTTTGCTGTGGTGAGGCTACCTGAAAGCGAATTTTCAAACCCAATATGCGGGCAGCGAGCGCCCCTAGTCTTCAAATACAAACGGCTCGAACTCCGGATACATACACACCACAATCTGTTCGCGGCCGTGCTGTTGGGCAAGTGCCCGCATTGCGTTTTGCGTGGCCACTTTTTCGTGGCCGATGCCCAGTTGTTTAATGTGTCGGTTTTCGATAAGCGGGCGGTAGATATTTAAATCTGGCTGCGTGGCATTTTGGATAGCAAACTCGCGGATGGAGCGGCTGTGTGTTACTTCGCTGAAATCAGACAGGTTTTTGCAGGAAGTAATCTTCACCCGGCGCAGTTTCTGCAAACCGGCTACTTGGGGAAAGCGTGTGATGCCATTTAAGGTTTCCACAAACAGAAACTGCAAATTCTGCATCTGCGATACAAAATCCAAGTTTTCCAGCTTAGGCAGCCGCCACAGCTGCAAATATTTCAACGCGGGCAGCTGTGCGGCAGCATCTATGTTTTCAAAGCCGCATAGTTGCAGGGTGAGATATTGCAGATTGTTCAGGCCGGCCACGAAATCGAGGCTTTTAGGCTTGGAAATACTGCGCAGTACGAGCGCTTCCAGCTCTTTCAGCTCGGGCAGTGTTTGGTCTAAATTCTTCTCCAATTTTTGGAGATACAGCGTTTTCAGGTGCTGAAAACGGGTGAGCACGCTCAAATCTGATTTGGCAGATTTGGTTTCGGAATCCAAATACAGGTTTTGCAGATTCGGATTCACGCCATTGAGGAAATCCAAACTGCCGAAGCCCTTGTTGGCTTTCAAAGCCAAGGTGTGCAGATTTTCAAACTTGGCCAGTTTTTCCAAATTGTTGATGCTGCCCATGCTAGCTTCAATCGCCAGGTTTTGCAGCCCGGGGAAATCGGCAATCCAATCCACATCGAAATCCTGATACAGATAAAAACGCAGATGGGTAGACGGATGCTGCTGCAGCACTTCTTCCCATAAAACAGGCAGAATGACCTTTAAATCCGCCCCTTCGATAATCTGAATGCGGTCTAATTCGTGGATTTTACTTTTGTATTTCGGCAGATCTTTGCGGAACTCAGGTAGAGAATCAATGTTCCAAAAATATAATCTGTAGTCGAATGATCCGGCCATATTGGTTTTCCTTTTTCAAAATATATGCTGTTGAACCGAAACCTGAGGCTACCTGAAAAATACTGTAGCCTATTTTCAGGTAGCCTTTTCTCAACGCACTTCCTGCCGCCTAATCAACCAAGCGGCGGCGATGGCAAATACTGTGCCTGGCAGGATGGCGGCGCCGAGGGGCGGCATGCTGGAGAGTTGGGCGACATAGCCGGAGAGCAGGCCGGCGAAGTGGAAGGCGAGGCCCAGGCAGATACCGAGAAACAGGCGCACGCCGATGTTGCCGTGGCGCGAGCTTTGCGGCGTAAAGGCGAGCGCCACCAAAGCCATCACCGTACAAATCAGCGGATAGAGCAGCTTGCGCCACCAAACGGTGGCATAGGCGGCGGTTTGCTGGCCGTTGCTTTGCAGGTGGTCGATATACATTTTCAGGCTGCGGGCCGACATTTGGTCGGTGTCCACCAAAAGCACGCCGAGCAGCTCCACGCCCACATCGCTGGGCCATTCTACGCTGGCAAGCTGCTCGGTTTGGGTGCGTTCGGCAGCAATATGGGTGCGCGCCACCTGTTTGAGCGTCCAAGTGCCGTTGCCGTTTACACGGCCTTCGGAAGCCTGCCAGGCGGATTCCAGCGCGGCATGTTGGTTGTAGCGGTAGATGCGGATGCCGAGCAGGCGGCCGTCGGGCAGCATTTCGCGCACGTTGATGTTGTCGCTGCCCTGCCGAAACCACAGGCCGCTGCCGCCCAGGCTCACAGTTTGCTGTACGGCATGCAGGCGCAGCCGCTCGGCGCGTTGTTCCATATAGGGGGCAACCCATTCGCCCAAAGCCACGCCGAGCAGCCCAGCCAGTAAGCCTACTGAAGCCACGGTGGCAATGATGCGCTTGAGAGAAGCGCCGCTGGTGCGGATAACTGTCCATTCGCTGGCGGAGGCGAGCTGGCTCAAGGCGGCCAGGCAGCCGATGAGCACGGCCAGCGGCAGCAGGGTATACATATGCCCGAACAGGCGCATACCCACATACAGAATCAGGGTGAGCACGGTGTAGTTGCCATCGCCCACGTCGTCCACGGCATTAATCACTTCAAAAAACGAAAACAGCGCCACCAAGGCCATAAGCGCATACAGCGTGGCCATGCCCAAGCGGCGGACCAGATAGCGGGTGAGCAGTTTCATGCCGGCTTGCCTCCCAAGGCCAGGCGCAAGGCCTGCCAAAACGGCCGCGAAGGCTGGCTGCGCACGCGTAACAACAGCACGGCCAGCATCAGCATCAATAGATGCGGCACAATCAAACCCGGCCACAGTGGAATCTTGCCGCTGCTGATGCCGTCGCGCACCAGCGTGAGGCCATTTTGATAGAGCAAAAATATGCCGATAGCGCTTAAAAGGCTGTAGCTGCGACCGCTACGGTTGTCCATATAGGAAAGCGGCAGCGCCAACAGCGCCAAAATCAGCACGCTCACCGGCATGGTGATGCGCCACATCAATTCGCCGCGCAAGTCGGGGTTGGTATTGCCCCACAGCTTGGCCGTGGGCACGGTGCGGCGGTGGATATCGCGCTGTACCAGCTTGGGTGCGGTACCCACCACCAAATGCAGGCGCTCAAACGATACTTCGTCGTAATCGGCCATACCTGGCGTGCCGCTGTAGCGGCGGCCGTTAAACAATTCCAGCGTGCGCTTGTTGTCGGCTTCGGCAAAGCGGCCGCGTTCGGCGGTAATCAGCGTGTCGCGCCCCTGCTGGTTTTGTTCGCGGATAAACAGATTGGCCGCCTCGCCGCTGCCCGCATCGAATTTTTCCACAAAATACACACGCGGCGTGTTGCCGCCAAACTCCTGAAACACGCCCGGGCGCACCATGGAAGTATCCTGCCGACGCTTCAGCACTTCGGCAAATTCGCGACTGCGTGCATCCGCCCACGGCATCACCAGCATCGACACCAATGCCGTGAGCAGGGCGAAAGGCACGGCAAACGCCATCAATGGCCTAATCCAGCCGTAAAGCGACAAGCCGGACGAGAGCCACACCGCCATTTCGCTGTCGCGCCAATAGCGGGAAAGCACGGTAAGCGCACTGATATAGGCCGTGAGGATGAGCACGATGGGCATCAGCGCCACCGTCCAAAACGCCACCAGCGTGGCCACCGCGTCTGCCGCCACCTTGCCGCCGGCCGCGCCGCCCAACAGCTTCACCGCCTGCACCGCCACCAATGTGGCCAAGAGCAGCACGAATACGCCCATCGCCGTTTGCGATACTTCTTTAATGAATTTTCTCTGATAAACCATATCATTCCGTAGTTTTGCCGGTTTCAGGTAGCCTGGGGCAACTGTTGGCTGAAGCCTCTCTTGCATACAAGGCAAGGCGCCGTTGCAAAAAGGGATAAATGCTTTAGGGGCTGCTGGCAACTACTTTTCCAAGTGGATTTTTGCCCCAAAGGCGGCAGATTCAAGGCGGAAACCGCAGTAAGGTTGGACGCCTTGCGAGGATTTCCAACGCGGAAGATGCCACCTTTGGGGCAATAAAGACGCGGAAACCAGTAGTGATCAACAGTCCCGAACCATATAAACAGAAACCGCGCGGATTGTACGGCAGAAGGCCGCTGCTGTCATGCTGTGCGCTGCAGCGCCGTAATCTTGATTTCCACTTTCCAGCCCGCATCCGCCAGCGCGGCCTGCACACAAGCGCGGGCAGGGGCTTTGCCGGGCGCCACCCAGGCATCCCACACCCGGTTCATGCCCGCGTAGTCGGCCATATCGGGCAGATAGATGACCGCTTCGCAAATATGCGCCTTATCGGAGCCGCAGTCGGCCAAAACACGGTCGATTTGCGCCAACACATCGGCGGTTTGCGCTTCGATATCAGCTTCGGGGTTGGTGGGCACTTGGCCGGAGAGAAAAACGAAACCGTTGGCCACCACGGCTTCGGAATAACGTGCAGCTGGGAGATGATGGTGGAGAGGCATGGGAAGACCTTTCTTTGGGAACGGGGGAATAGGGGGAAAGGCTACCTGAAAATCTTCATTTCATTGCGGCTCATGCTTTCAGGTAGCCTGTAAGCAGCAGGGTATGGACGACCGATTTATTGCGACTGCGGTTTGGGCAGAAATACCGACAAAACCAGCGAGCTGGCCGCGCCGCAGCTCATGATAACCAGCATTTTCATCAACAATGTTTGCGGGCTGCTATACAACGTGCTGACATCCCAGCTTATTACCACAAACCATAACAATGACAGCACCGCGCCCACCACCACCGCGCAGGCCACGCCTTTTGCCGTGCGGTGCAGGCGCAACCGCATAGCCAGCAGGCCGGTCAGCAGCGCGGGAATGCCGCCGAACACATAGCCCCACAGCACCAACCCCCATATTGCGCCAAACACCTCAGCCAAACCGGCTTGCGAAAGCCAGCCGCTTTGCAGCCATAAGTAGTAACAAGCCAGCAGCCACATCCCCAACGGCCCGCCGAATAGGGCGTAAATAATCGGTACCCGCCACGGGTAAGGCGGTTTGGCGGGAATGGTTGTCTGTAGCCTACTTTGTTCCATCTTATCGTCCTTCTACATCACGCTGTGAGGCTGCCCGAAGCGGCAGCAAGCGTGGATTCAGATACTTGTATCCGGCCAAACCTTCAATGCCCCGCATGGCGATCCGTTACCGCAATCCCCGAAATGTTGGCTACGGACATCCGACCTACAGTTTTTCAGGTAGCCTGAAGGGGGAATAGGCTACCTGAAAGCTGAAGCCGCGTGCGTGCGGGACGCACACACACTACACAAGTAGACTACGCTTGCTGCATTTCCGGAAAAGCCGGAATCACGGTAGCCGTATCATCCCGTTGCCATCGGTAGCCGATTTTTTTCCATTTGGCCGTCTTATACCGTGCGATGAGTTTCTCGGTTTTTTTCGGTAACGGGTGGGAAAAAGGTACTAGTAGCCATAGGGTTACGTCTTCATCCTCTGTCTGATTATCCGTATCTTTTTCAAATTGGTAATCTACCAGCATCAGTCCATCCATATTGCTTGGCCAAAGAATAGAGTCAAAATCGGAACGGTCAAAAATCATGCCTTCTTTGGGCGTATCGTTTTTCAGGCAGCCTGCAATCTTTTCCAAAATCAGCATGAAAAAAGCATAGGGATTGTTTTCCGGAATCAGGCGTTGGTTTACCGGCCATTGGTAGTCGATGCAGACCATTAGTTCATAACGCGGCTGCCTTTTATACAGCCCGTTGGTAAACAGAAGTTTGAAGTCCCTGTCTCTTCTAATGGTTGCCAGCCGCAGCGAATATTCCGGATTTACGGCAAATTCGATATTCAAAATATTGCCGACATGTGTATGGATATGATCCAGTACGCCGCTGTTTTCATATTCTGAGAAATCAAACGAAATCCTAGCCTGCACTGCACCGTATTCTTTCAGTAAATCCGCCAATTCGGTATGTCCGAAGGCAAGGCAGACATCCAGCGGCGTACAGTTTCTGGCGGAATAGAGAAAATTCGGTTCTGCCCCTGCTTCCAAAAGCGCCTTTACCGCCGCGCTATTGTTATCGACAACAGCTGGGTCGATAGCGGGCGCAAGGGCGGCAACATTGCCGTTGGGATTTGCCCTGATACTCAAAAGCCATTGGTATACAGCAGGATGGTTGTAGCTAACCGCCTCCTTCAAGGCGGTATTTTGCAGCTGCCCTGCCACATCCTCAGGAGAAATGCCTTTTGAATGCAGCAGCTTGCAGATATTTAACGCATTCTCCCCTGCGGCAAATTGCAGCAAACCCTTGGAAAGGAAATCGCGGAAAGCGAAATATGAATGCTTTTCCAGGATTTTATCCAGTTCGGCTGCGTTGTCTTTGTAAACCAGTTCTCTGATTTTGTCTGATAATTCTTCCATGATTAAACCCTAATCAAACACTACGAATATTGCGGAAATATTCTCCAAGTTCTTTTAATATCCTTTCAGCATCTTTTCCATTCTTGGCTTTTGATAATTCATCATATACTTTTTTGTACCTGCAATAGCCAGCGTAGCCCGCAGGAGTAGGATGTGTGCGGTGCGCACGCAAGCAACTTTAACTGCGTTGAAGCTGGCGCTGGAGTTTTCAGGTAGCCTCATCCAAAGCCGTGCACACGGCTTCGGCAATCCGCTCGCTCGCGCCTTGGTGGGCTTGGATAAAGCCGGCGGCTTGGGCGGAGAAGCGTTCGCGTTCGGCGGGGTTGTCCAGCCAGCGTTGCACGGCGGCATACCATTCGGCGGGGGTGGCTACCTGAAGCGCGGCGCCGGCGGTCAATGCGCCTGCGCAGGCGGCGGCGAAGTTGTAGGTGGAATAGCCGAACAGGGCGGGTTTGCTGCAGGCGATGGGTTCGATGATGTTTTGGCAGCCGGTGTCCACCAGGCTGCCGCCCACAAAAGCCATATCGGCAGCCAGGTAGTAGGCGAACAGTTCGCCCATGCTGTCGCCCAGCCACACTTGCGTGTCGGGGCGCACGGGGGCTTCGTCGCTGCGCCGCTGCACGCGCAGGCCGAGCGCCGCCGCGCCTTCGGCCACGGCATCGAATCGCTCGGGATGGCGCGGCACGATGACTAAAAGCGCATCGCCGCGATACTGCCGCCACTCTTGCAGCAGCAGCAGCGCTTCGTCTTGGTTTTGATGAAACCGCGTGCTGGCGCACACCACAACGGGGCGGCCGCCGATGCGTTGCTTAAACGCCGCGGCCAGCCCGTGCATGGCGGCGGGCGGGGCGATGTCGTATTTGGTGTTGCCGCACACCAGCACGTTTTCCGCGCCGATGCCGCGCAGGCGTTCGGCATCGGCTTCGGTTTGGGCGAGCACGCGGCGGAAGGATTGCAGGGCGGGGGCAAACAGGGACGGCCAGCGGCGGTAGCCCTGCGCGGATTGCTCGGAGAGGCGGGCGTTGGCCAGGAATACGGGCAGGTCGGCCGCGCGGCAGGCGGCCAGCAGGTTCGGCCAGATTTCGGTTTCCATGATGATGCCGAAACGCGGTTTATGCTGGGCGAGGAAGGCGGCTGTCCAAGCCGGGTGGTCGTAGGGCAGGTAGCGGCATTGGGCATCGGGAAACAGGCTCTCGGCGGTGGCGCGGCCGGTGGGCGTCATTTGTGTGAGCAGCAGCGGGGCATCGGGAAAACGGTGGCGCAAGGCCTGCACCAGCGGCACGGCGGCGCGGGTTTCGCCCACAGACACGGCGTGCACCCAAATGGCGTGCTGCACAGGATTATCCGGCGGCTCGCCGAAACGCTCACCTTGATGCAGCAGATAGGCGGGGGAGCGGCGGCTGCGCTTGGCGAGCAGATGACGGGCCAGCGGGCGGCCGAGGAGGCGGGTGAGCAGGCGGTAGAGGGCGGGGAGCATGATTGGATAAAGAATTTCAGGTAGCCTTTGGGTGGCGTGAGGCTACCTGAAAAATCAGATTGGGTGAAGTGGGGGCGCGGATGTCGGGCACGAATGCTCGGGCTGCGGGAAACGGTTTCAGGTAGCCTGCATGCGGATTGGGGCTACCTGAAAGCGTCGCTTCAACACAGTTATAGTGGATTAAATTTAAATCAGGACGAGGCGGCGAGCCGCAGACAGTACACACGTTACGGCAAGGCGAGCCAACGCTGTACTGGTTTTTGTTAATTCACTATAAAAGCCCTATCTTGGATTAGGCGGCAAACCCCAACCCGACGTTTGCCTGAGACGGCTTGGGCTGCTACGCCTGCAGCTAACCCAGGCTGCGCGGGCTTGCCAATGTTTTCAGGTAGCCTGATGAGGCAGGCTAGTGTCCTTCCTGTTGCAGCAGGCGCAATGCAGATTGGGCGGGGATGTACCCTTCGATGGCAGCTTGCTCAAAGCAGTAGCGGGCACGGGCATAGTCTTGCGGCATGCCATGACCTTGGTAATACAGCATGCCAAGGTTATGTTGTGCGGCAGCATAGCCCTGGACAGCGGCTTTTTCATACCAGCGGCGGGCAATGGCATAATCCTGAGGAACCCCCAGTCCTTTTTCGTAAAAGACACCCAGATTGAGTTGCGCTACTGCCATCCCTTGTGCTGCGGCTTGTTCAAACCAATAGCGGGCACGGGCATAGTCTTGCGGCACGCCTCGACCCCTCGCATACAAGACGCCAAGGCCGACTTGGGCAAGAGCGGAGCCTTGGGCAGCAGCCTTTTCAAACCAATGGCGGGCACGGACATAGTCTTGCGGCACACCATGGCCTTTGTAATATAAAAAACCAAGATTATATTGGGCATCAGCCATTCCTTGAGCAGCAGCTTTTTCAAACCAATGACGAGCACGGGCATAATCCCGAGTTACACCCAGCCCACGGTTATAAAGGACGCCAAGATTGTGTTGCGCGGCAGCCAATCCTTGCGCAGCAGCTTTTTCATACCATTGGCAGGTACGGGTATAGTCTTGCGGCACACCATGACCTTGGTCATACAACAGACCAAGGCTCTGTTGTGCGGCAGCATAGCCTTGAGTGGCCGCTTTTTCATACCATTGGCGGGCACGGGCATAATCCCGGGTTACACCTAACCCTTGTTTATAAAACACACCAAGATTGTATTGTGCAGCAGCATCACCTTGGGCGGCAGCTTTTTCATACCATTGGCGGGCACGAACATAGTCTTGCGGCACACCATACCCGTTGTAATATAGGAAACCAAGGTTGTATTGCGCATCGGCATAATCTTGAGCAGCAGCTTTTTCAAACCAATGGCGGGCACGGACATAATCCCTAGTTACACCCAGCCCGCGGTTGTAAAGGACGCCGAGATTGTATTGCGCAACAGCATCATTTTGGGCAGCCGCTTGTTCAAACCAATAACGGGCGCGAACATAGTCTTGCGGCACGCCTTCTCCCTCCACATACAAGAGGCCGAGGTTTTGCTGAGCGGTAGCATCGCCTTGCTGTGCCAATGGCAAAAATAACTCATGGGCGCGGCGGTAGTCTTGTTGCTGATAGGCAGAAAAGGCCTGATCGAGTTGCTGCCGCTGCTCGGCTGTCGGTGCGGCGGCTGTGATTAATGATGCGGCCAGCAGGCTGGCGGCGAGAAGAAGTTTGATACGGCGGTTCATATCTTTTCCGATAAACAATGGGCAAATCTGCGATTTGTCTCATTCTCTTACGAGATAAAGGTTGGGGTTTCAGGTAGCCTTTCAGATAGTTGAGGCTACCTGAAAACAGAGCGAAGCGAAGTTTCTGCGAAGCTAAAAAGGTGGCAGCTGGGCATTTCGGTTTTTCAGGTAGCCTTCCGCGCATCGGCGGAGGCTACCTGAAACTTTATCCAAGCCGAAACCTTGCGGCGGCTTGGCCGAATGGCCGGCTAATCGAAGCGGATGGTGTAGCGCACTTCGCCGCTTACGGAGTCGGTGCCGACGCGGCTGATGGCCTGCAGGGTGCTGTTGATCTGCCAGATCAGCTTCACGGCCTGGTTGGCGCTGGTTACGCTGTATTCGTAGCCCAGATAGAGCTCGTTGGTGATGCGCTTACCGAAGGTGATGACTTGTTCGGCGGGGTTGAGCTCGCCGGTTTGGGTGTTGCGGGTGCGGCGGGTGGTCATGCCGAAGTCGTCGAGGAGGCCGATTTTGTCGTTGATGTTGCCGGCCAGGAAGGCGCCTGCGGCGGCGGCCACGGTGGCTTCGTCGCTTTCGTTGCCGCTGCTGGCGCGGCCGAGGATGAGCCAGGAGAGTTTGTCTTTGTCGCTCATCGGCTCGTTGGATACGAGGCTCACACGCGGGTTGTCGAGGCTGCCGAGCACTTCCACGCCAGCGCCCACGGGGGAGTATTTGCGGGTGGCGCGCAGGTTGAGGTTGGGCGAGGCGATGGGGCCGACGAAGGAGATGTGGCCTTTATTGATGACGAGGTCTTGGCCGTAGGCTTTGTATTGGCCGCGCACGATGTTTACCGTGCCCACGGCGCGCACATTCTCTTTGGGCTGGGCGCTGAGGGTGAGCTTGCCGCCGAGCAACACATCCAGCCCTTGGCCGCTGAAGCGGAAGTTGTCGTTCAAATCGAGGGTGAGGTTCATCTCGATGGGGGTGGCGGTGCTGGTGTCGGCAGGTTTTTCTTCGCCGAGCACCACCACGTCGTCATCCAGCCCGGGCATGCTGGATTTTTGGAAGCCGAAGTGGCCGCTATCCACTTTGAGCTCGCCGTTGAGCGCCATGCCACGCCCGGGGTTGTAGAGCAGGCGGCTGTTGCCGCTGAGGGTGAGCTTGCGGTTGGGGTTGTCGAGGATGGGGTAGCGGGTGAACTGGGCGTTGACGTCTACATCGGGGGTGGTGCCGGTGAGGTTGACGCGGCCTTTGAGCTCGACGCTGCCGTCTTTGCGGGTGAATTTGAGCGAATCGATTACCCAGTCGCGGCCTTGGAAGCGGGAACTGAGGCTGCCATTATCCAGAATCACGCCGGTGTTGCGGTCGCGGTAGTAGAGGTTTTTGCCGGTGGTGGTGCCGTTGAGGCGGGGCTCGCCCACGTTGCCGGATACGGTGGTGTCGATGGTGAGCGCACCTTTGGCGCTCATGCCGCCGGGCAGGAGGTTGCGGATGGCGTCGAGCTCGGGGATGTCGAGTTTCAGGTAGCCGTTAATCGGAGCCTGGCTGATGGCATTGCCGAACTGCTGGCTCACGGCTACGGAGGCGTCGAGCGTGCCATAGCGGGTTTTGCCGGTGAGGCGGTTGTCGATGCGGCCGCTTTGGAAGCGGGTGTCGAGCACGAGGTTGCTCAAGCCCAGCGCCTGCTGGCGATAGGGGATAACCACGTCGCCGGATTGCTGGGTGAGTTTCAGGTAGCCTGTGGCGTCGCGGCTGTAGCGCAAGTCCCAATCGCCGGCCACCACGAGCTGCAGTTTGACGGATTTGTCGTCTTTGCCCAGGCCGATCAGGTTGTCCAGCTCTTGCAGGTGCAGGTTGGTGGCGTTGCCTTTGCTGCTGATGCCGCTTTGTTTTTCCCACACGAAATTGTGCAGGTTGAGGCTGCCGCCCATGGCTGCCCAGCGGGCGTTGTCGAGACGTACGCGTTTGGCGCCGGCTTCGATTTGGATGGGGTTGAGCAGCTTGAGGTTGAAGGTGCCGCCGATGTCGAGCTGGCCGATGCGGCCGTTCCATTGCTGCTCGTTGTTCAGCCCGCCGTTGGCGGCCAGATTGAGGCGGAAGGGCTTGCCGCTGAGGCTGAGGCTGCTGTTGCCGGTGATGCTGTGGCTTTTGCCGCTGCCGTTGGCGTTGAGGTTGATGTTGTCGATTTGGGTGCTGCCGATGTGGATTTTCCGGCCGTCGAGCTTGATGTTGAGCGGCTGGTTGAGATCGGGAGAACCTTTGAGGTCGAAATCGAGGCGGTCGATGCGCACGGCGTTTTGCACGGCAAGGCTGTCGGCGTGGCCGTGCAGGTCGGCGGTGAGCTTGGCGGGGTCGCTGGAGAGGAAGCCTTGGGCTTTCAGGTAGCCTGTGAGGCCGAAGCCGAAGAGATTGAGGTTGGGCGCGTCGATGTCGAGATTGAGGCGGTCGCCTGCCTTACCGAAGCTGCCGTCGGCGTGGATGCGGTTGCGGCCGAGCAGAAGGTGGAGGTCGGCTTTGGGCAGGTGGTCGTTTTGATAGCGCAGGTCGGCCTTGCCGGCGAGGGGTGCGTCGGAGAGCTGGCTGTTTTGCCAATCGAGCAGGAGGTGCAAATCGGGGCTTTGGCCGAGGCTGCCGTCGAGCTTCACGCTGCCGTTCACGCTGCCTTGCGGCAAATCGGCCAGCACGGCGGCGGGGTTGAAGCGGGTGCTGTTAACGCGGGCGGTGATTTTGCGGCCTTGGAAGAGCTCGAGCAGGGCTTCGCCGTGCATTTCGCCGCCGTTTGCGGGGGTGATTTTCACTTGTTGCAGACTGATGCTGCGCTGGCGGTTGGTTTTGTCGGTGAGCAGCTGGAAGGTGCCGCTGGTGGCGGTTTGGCCGGCTTTAAGCTGCCAATCGGCCTGCGGGCTGCCAAGGCTGCCTGAAAGCTTGATGTCGCCGTCTAGGCTGAGGTCGAGCTTTTGTTTGAGGATGTCTTGCAGTTTGAATTGCTGCACGGCGGCATCTACGGCCATGTTTTGGTTGGCGCTGTCGATGTTGCCGTTGAAAGTGATGCGGCCGCCGGCGGCCAGCTCGGTATCGACATTGTCCAGATGCAGTTTGCCGCTGGTGTCCACTTTGAGTTTGCCGTTGATGCCGGCTACAGGGATGCCGTTGCCGTTGATGGGTGCGGGGGCTTGGTTGCGCACTTCGAGCAGGCCGGCGAGGGTGTCGGCTTCTTCGGCGGGATTGAGCGCGAGGTTGAACACCAAATCGGCGGCGGGCAGGGAGGGATCGAACCATTCGGGGTTGATTTGGCGGCCGTCGATGTTGAGGCTGACGATTTTGCGGTTGAGCAGCGGCTCAAAGGGGCGCAGTTTGCCGTTTACGGCAAAGTGGGAATCGCCGTTGTCCAGCTGGACGAGCAGCTCGGGGCTTTGCAGGCTGCCGTTCACTGCCACGGCGCTATCGGCTTGTTTGCCGTCCAGCTCGCCGCTACCCACGATTTGGCCGTCGAGCTTGAAGGGCGTGGCGGTGTTGAGCGTGGCGCTGCCGCTGAAATTGTGCCAGGGCAGGCGCAGGGAAACGATGTTGAGCTTGTGGTTTTGGTGGTCGAACTGGTAGCTGACCGCACCGGATTCCACCACCGGGTTGTTGCTTTTGCCCAGCAGGATGCGGCCGACTTCGATTTTTTCAATTTGCACGCCCAAGGGCAAATCCACGCTTTCAGGTAGCCTCATCGGCGGGCGGTCTTCTTTGGGCGGGGTGGGTTTGCTGATGATGCGGATATCGCCGGCGGCCAGGCGGTTGACGTGCAGCTGCCGGTGCCACAATTCATTGGGCTGCCATTGCAGCGCCACGCTGCTGATGTCTAAATCGGTGCCCTCGGTGGCTACCTGAATGCCGCTGCCTTGAAAGCCGCGCCACAGGCTGCCGTTCAGTTCCTTCACGCTGATGTTCACACCAAACCAGGAAGGGATTTTGGTGATGCCGAAGCGCAGGCCGGATTCGGTGCCCACCAGCCACACCACGGCGGCCACCAGAAGCGTGAGCAGCAGCAAAAAGGCGGAAAGCAGGCGGCGCAGCCAGCGGCGGCGCGGCTTCTTCGGCGGAGTGTTGCCGGCAGCGGCTTCATTTTCGGCGTCGGGCGGCAGGGTGTCGGAATCAACGGGTAGGGCGGTATCGGTCATTTAGAATCGGGTTCCCAGGCTGATGTGCCAGCGCAGTTTACGGTCTTGGTGGCCGTAGGCCAAATCGAAGGAGAAGGGGGCAATCGGGCTAAACCAGCGCAGGCCGACGCCGCTGCCGTGATGCCAGTTCATATTGGTGAAGTTGTGGCTCACCGAGCCCATATCGTGAAACAGCGCCAACGCGAAGTTTTTGCCGATCGGTTTTTGATATTCGAAGCTGGCCACGGCCAAGGCGCGGTCGGGCAGCACGGAATTATTCGGGCCTTTCAGGCCGATGCTGTCTTGCTCGTAGCCACGCACGCTGTTGGCACCGCCGCTGCGGAACAGCAATACGGAGGGCACGTCCAAATCTTGGTTGGAATGGGTGTAGCCCAGTTCGCCGCGCGCGATGAAGGTGCCGATGGTTTTGTGTTCTTCAGGCGTGAAATAGTAGCCGGCGCGGCCGTGTACGCGCTGCACCACGGCGGACGAACCGAGCGAGCCGACGGTGGCGCCTACCTTGCCTTCCAAATAATAGCCGTTGGCCGGGCGCAGCAGGGTTTCGATGTTTTGGCGGCGCCAGGCGGCGGTAAGCATCAGCACATTGCTGCGGCCGAAGTCGGGGCCGCCCACAACGTGGCGTGATTCGGTGATGTATTCCAGCCCGAAGCGCGCTTCGATGCCGTCGCGGTCGCGCACGCGCCAGATGCCGGATTGGAGGGTGTTTTTATCCAGCTTCTGCGTGGTGGAGCTGTTGTAGGCGATGTTGCCTGTCCAATACCAGCCGTTGCTGTTGCGCGGTTGGCTCAGGCCGACGCTGGCGCTTTTCTCGTAGCGGTTTACGTCGGTGGCACCGGCAAACACATAGCCTCGGTTGAACACATTGTAGTGTTCGTAGCCCAGGCGGATGCCGGGGCCGTCTTTGGAATCGTAGCGCAGGCCGATATCGAATTTCTGGCGCGGCACTTCGCTCACCGACACCAACAGCGGCACGTGGTCGTCCACCATTTTGGAGAAATCGGCCTCCACCTGCGCGCGGCTGTAGTGGCTGTCTTGTTCCAGTGCCTGTTGGTAATCTAGGATTTTATCGAAATCGTAGGGTTCGCCAGGTTTAAACTGCGCCATGCCGGTAATCACCGAGGCAGGGTAACGCTCGTTGCCGCTCACTTGAATATCGCCGAAATACACCGGCTGTTTGCTGTCTACGCTCACAGAGAGCACGGCTTGGCTGGTTTGCGGGTTGATGGTGGCGCGGCTTTCGGTGAGCGAGGCCAGCGGATATTTATAGCGGCGCACGGCGGAGAGCACCGAGTCTTTGCTGCTGCTCCACTCGCTGTTCACAAACGGCTGGCCCACCGGCAAGGCCCAGTTGGCCATGGCGCGTTTATAGTAGTTGGCCAATTCGGCGTCTTCCAACACCTTGCCCACAATCGACACTTCCACATTGCTCACCTGCGTGCGCGGCCCGGGTTTTACCGTGATGCGCCAGCCGCGGCCGTGCGGGGCTACCTGAATATCGGCGCGGAAATAGCCTTGCGAGCGCACAATTTGTTTGATTTCGTCTGGCGCTTCTTCGGCCAAAAACTGCATTTGTTCTTGGTCGATGTCGGCATCCGGCTCGGTTTGGCGGTTGATAATGGAAAGATGCTCGCGCAACAGTGCGGCCAAATCGGCAGGCGCATCAATGGAAATGGGGAAAGGCAGTTTGTTGGGATTAACCGTGGTGGGCTGCTCGATCGATTCTTTTTCTTTATTTTTTTGCACCGAATTGGCAGCCGCCTCCCCTGCCTTGCCGTCGGCACGGGCGGGCAGGCTCAGCAGCAAGGCGGCAATTACGGCAAGGGGGAACAGAGGGGTTTTCATGGGCAATCTGCAATCGGTAAACATCAGGCCGGTGTGTGTGCGGCAAACTGCGGCATATTAGCATTTTTGCCTTACGTTTTATAGTAAAGGCAGGCAAAAGAAATCCAGCGGGCTGGTGTAGAAATCGACAGCGTTGTTTACACTTTCGGCTTTTGCTTGAAGACCTGGTTGAGCATCTATCCGGCATTGTCAAGAATGTCGATAGACACGGGAAATCCGCTCTGTTCTTGATAATGGCGGATAGATGCTTACAAATCATTTAAGCAAAAACAAAAGCCATCTGCTTCAGAAAAAGTGTAAACAACGCGACGATTTCCTACAGCAGGCTACCTGAAAGGGATGGTTGAGTTTGATTATCCAAACGGTCTGTTGTTGTGTGTTTCAGGTAGCCTCTATCCGCCCAAAGGCTACCTGAAAAACTCGCTCTCCCCGCCACATGCAGCTTGCGTGAGGAAGCGCTGTCAGTAAATATTTGTGCTGATACGTTCGTTTCTGTTAGACTGAACTTTTTCCGCCCGGAACCATGGCTGAAGTAGGCTGATGCGTTAACAAGCACGGGCTTTGGCTATAGACAACCACACAACCTAGGGATTCGTATGCAAAACAACACTCAAAGGAAAAGCCCGTTCGGCTTTTTCACCAGCCTGGGGCTGGTAACGCAGATTGCCATCGGCCTCGTGCTCGGCATTTTGGTGGGCGTACTGGTGCGCAACACTGCCGCTGCCGGCGCAGTAGTGGAAATCGGTGCGATTTTGGGCAGCCTGTTTGTGGGCGCGCTCAAAGCGGTTGCACCGATTTTGGTGTTTGCCTTGGTCATTTCCGCCATCTCGCAGCACCGCAGCGGCAACCCCACCAATATCCGCCCGATTTTGGTGCTGTATTTGGTGGGCACGTTTGCCGCCGCCGTGGTGGCCGTGGGTGCGAGCTTCCTGTTCCCTTCGCAGCTCTTGCTCAGCGGCGTGGAAGCAGCCAGCAACGAAGCGCCCACCGGCATCGGCGAAGTGATGCGCCACCTGCTGATGAACCTGGTGTCCAATCCGATTCAGGCGCTGGCCAATGCCAACTACATCGGCATCCTGGCCTGGGCATTGGTGCTCGGCACGGCTTTCCGCCAAGCCAGCGAACAAACCCGCACGCTGATCAACGATGTGGCCGAAGCCATTTCCAAAGTGGTGCGCGGTGTTATCCGCTTTGCCCCCTTGGGCATTTTCGGGCTGGTGTTGGTTACCATCGTGAAAGAAGGCTTCGACAAACTGGGCTTCTATCTGCACCTGTTGGCCGTATTGCTGGGCGCGATGCTGTTTGTGGCGCTGGTGGTGAACCCCATCATCGTGTTCACCCAAACCCGACGCAACCCCTTCCCGCTGGTGTTTACCTGCCTGCGTGAAAGCGGCGTAACCGCCTTCTTCACCCGTTCTTCCGCCGCCAACATCCCCGTGAACATGGCTTTGGCGAAAAAACTCGGCCTGCATGAAGACACTTATTCCGTGTCTATCCCGCTGGGCGCCACCATCAACATGGCCGGCGCGGCCATTACCATCACCGTGCTCACCATGGCCGCGGTGCACACCTTGGGCATCGCCGTGGATTTCTGGACGGCACTGCTGCTGAGTGTGATTGCCGCCATCGGCGCCTGCGGCGCATCCGGCGTGGCCGGCGGCTCGCTGCTGCTGATTCCCATGGCCTGCAGCCTGTTTAACATCCCCAACGACATCGCCATGCAGGTGGTGGGCGTGGGCTTCATCATCGGCGTGATTCAAGACTCTGCCGAAACTGCCCTCAACTCCTCCACCGACGTGCTCTTCACTGCTGCCGTGGATCAGTCGCACAAACGTTGATGGGTTGATTTGAATGCTAAAAAGGCTACCTGAAAATTTTCAGGTAGCCTTTTTATTATCGGGCAAACCAGGTAGGGCACGTTGCTATTCCGCTATTTAGTCAAGTACATGGTTAAGAGCGAAACCTGTTTAAGGTTTCAGGTAGCCTTTCTTCCTCCTGCCGCTTATCTGCGGCAAGCCTTATAGCTCGCTGCCGCGCGGATGGGTTTGCCAAACGCTGCGTTCGGCCTTTAGGGCGTGTTGCAGTGTTTCTTTCGCCGCTTCAGGCCGTAGGCGGCCGCAGAGGAAGATATCGATGGCGGCGAAGCCGTGTTCGGGCCAGGTGTGGATGCTGAGGTGGGATTCGGCCAAGAGCAGCACGCCGGTTACGCCGCCTTCGCCGCCGAAGGTGTGGAAACGGCTTTCGAGCACGGTAGCGCCGATGTGGCGGGCGGTTTGCTCTAATGCGGTTTTCAGGTAGCCTTCGTTGCGCAGTAATTCGGGCGGGCAGCCGTATAAATCAAGCAGGCCGTGGCTGCCGGGGCTATGGCTCATTTATGCCATCCCGAAGAATAGCCGCCGCCTACGCGCGAACCGTTGTAGGAACGGCTGCCGCTGCTGCCCATGAAGCTGTAGTTGTAAAAGGTGCTGGCCAGCATAGCTATGATGCTGAAAATCAAATAAGTATTTCTCGACATTTTATTTCACTCATCTTCATCGTCGTCATCGCCGCTGAACACATTGCCGCGTTTGCCCAGAAAATACAGCACCATTATCGACAGCATCGCGGCAAGGGATACATCTTCTTCCGAGGCCAGCATACTCAACCACGCCGGCACGTTGATGATGACAAACACGATTATTAGCAGCGTCATCAGCCCGTTCGACGGGCGGTCTGCATTCATATTGGCGCTGTATTGCGGGATATTGCTCTCCATGCCAAACCACTCGAATACGGTGCGATAGGGAATGGTGGTGCTTTGACTCCAAGCTGCTTCGTGCCGGTTGCATTCGGCGCAGAGCTTGCCGTTGCTGTTGTGGCGATAGTCGCTGTAGAAATCCACGTCGCCCTGGCGGATGTGCCAGTAAAACGCACCGGCGGCCAAGACCACGCGGCCGCCGTAATCGTAGAGTTTGGGCAGGCCTTGCGGCTGGAACAAATCGCCATACAGGCGCGGCCACACGTTGAGCGTTTCCGACACGCTCCATTCGCCGTCGCCGCTTTCCACCAGCCACATAAAGCCGGCCTGCGGCTCGAAGAGCAGGTATTCCGTCCACCGCCCGACGGGCACGATACCGAGCGGCTTTTGGCCGAACATCAGATTGAACGCATCTTCCGGTTCCAGTTCGTCTTTGCGCACCGCGCCGATAAGGGTGTAGGTGCGGTTGTTAATGCGGGCTTCCGAACCGATTTTCAGGGTAAACGCATCAGCCTGCGCCTCGCGCCTGTTGTTGGCTTCCAGCAATTCCAGCTTGCCTTCTGTGGCATCCAGGTTGCTGCCGCAGCTGGGGCAGAGGATGGAAGGTGTGAGGCCGGTAATCCATTGCACCGGCGAGCCGCAGTTCGGGCAGCTTTCGGCCTGGCGTGTGCCTTTGAGCCGGCCGGCGCTATCGGCCACCTGCTCGCTGCTGCGGGTATTGCCAAGTTGTAAGTCGGCCAGCTTCACTCCCTGTCCCACAAACACTTCGGGCGGGGAGGAAGCATAATCCAGCGTGAGGAAAATCTGTTCGCAACGCCAGTCGGCCACCTGGTTTTTCATCTGCGGCGGCACGGCGAAAGGCAGCTCGCCCTGTGCGGCGGCCTGCTCCAGCACGATATCGCGCACGTCGGCCGCCCAAAAGCGTTTGTTGCGGTATATCAGGCTGCTGCGGCCGGCCACTAGGCTGGAGAATTCGGGGATTTCCTGCAAGGGCTCGGCGGCGGGCAGGGTGAAGACGTATTGGTCGCCCGATTCGGAGAGCCAGCCGTTGGCGCCGTCTTCAAACTGTACATACCACTCGTTCCACATGCCGGCATCGTATTTGGCCTGCAGGCGGCCGATGATGGCAAACGGGCGGTTGGCAAATGTGCCGGAGGTGCCGATTTGCAGCGGGCTGAAGTCTTCCAATAGGGCGGAATCGCGGCCGCTGTCGATGATGCCTGCGCCTTGGCGCACCAATAGGCTGTGGCAGAAGCCGCACACCAGCGTAACCGCTGTGGCCGAATGCGCGTGCACGGGTGCGCCGCAGCTGGGGCAGTCGGTTTTAAAGAAGGGTTCGCTCATGATGGGTTCTTCCTAAGGGGCGGGCGGTTTGGCGGCAAATTTAGCGGCAATCTCGGCGGCTGTTAAATCGAAGCCGTCGCACAAGGGGGCGGCATCTTGGCCTGCAATGCCGGCAACGGTTTTCAGGTAGCCTGCAAACTCCAGAAAGACAGGCTGGTTTTGCGGCGTCAGGCAGAAAATGCCGTTGATTTGGTGCGAATCACGGAGGCGGCTCACCACGGCGCTGAGCGCATCCCAATCGGCGGCAGCCTGCTCCGGCGCAACGGCCTGCAAGTCGGCAATGGTCTGCAATTCCTCTGCGAAATCGAGAATGGTGGGTCGGCTTTGCAGATGTTTGGCGATGACTTGTACGGGGTTTATGGTTGGCATGATGGTGGGATTTGGCTTTCAGGTAGCCTTTAAGCCGCGTTTGAGGCTACCTGAAAGCTTACGGATGACGCTTTTCAGGTAGCCTTAGGCAATCAACCAATCAGCTGCTTGAGCACTTCGGCTTTGGCCTTCTCGTAGTCTTCGGCAGAAATCAGATTGCCGTCAAGCAGGGTTTTGAGTTTGGCCAGTTTGGCTTGCGGGTCTTCAACAGAGGGGGCGGCGGGAGCAGCCGGAGCGGCAGGCTGGGCAGCCGGGGCGGGCGCGGCTTGGGCAGGCTGTTGGGGCTGCGTCATGCCGCTCATGGCGCCGGCCATGGCCTGGCCGATACCCGCGCCCACGCCGAGCCCGGCGCCGATACCGGCGATGCCGCCTTCGTTTTGCGCGGCCATCGGAATGGCGGTGGCGGTTTGGTATTGGGTGAATTTGCCCATGTCGCCGATGATGCCCATCGACATTTTGCTGTCCAGCGCTTTTTGCACGTTCTCAGGCAGGCTCACGCTTTCCACGGTGAAGTTTTCCAGCGTGAGGCCGAGTTTGGCAAACTCGGGCAGCAGCAGCTCGTTCATTCTCTGCGACAGCAGCACTTGGTTGGCGGCCATATCGAGGAAGGGGATGCCGGACGTGCCGAAGGCGGCGGCCAGCTGGGTCATGGCGAGGTTGCGCAGCTGCTGTTCGAGCTGCTCGCCGCTGTAGGAAGCGCCCACGCCGGTTACTTCGCGGAAGAAGGCGGCGGGATCGCTGATGCGGTAGGCATACATGCCGAAGGAGCGCAGCTGAATCACGCCGAAATCGGCATCGCGCACGGTAACCGGCTGGGAAGTGCCCCAGCGGCGGGCGAGCTGCTGGCGGGTGTTGAAGAAGTAAACGTCGGATTTGAAGGGCGACTGGAATAATTTATCCCAGTTTTTCAGGTTGGTGAGGATGGGCAGGGTTTGGGTGGTGAGCGTGTAGCGGCCGGGCTGGAACACGTCGGCGGCTTTGCCCTCGTCCACAAACAGAGCGGCCTGCGCTTCGCGCACGGTGAGGCTGGCGCCGTTTTGGATTTCCTGGTCGGCCACGGGGAAGCGCCACATCAGCAGCCCTTCTTCGGGATTCGGCCATTCGATAACGTCGATAAACTGCTTCTTGATGAAATTGCCCAGCATGGGGATTCCTTTCTTGATGGATAGGGAGAAGGGGAAGGCTACCTGAAAGCATGGCTGCAACGGGGCAGCCGGATACCTTGGCGCAACCAAGGCCACATTATTGCGCAGCTAAAATGGGGCAAATTTCTGCAAAACCAAATTTCAGGTAGCCCGTTGCGTACGCGTTGCTACACCAAACAGGCGGCGTTGAGCAGCCCCACCGCCACGGAAATCACGGCACAAAGCGTGCCCACGGCCACGTTGTTGCCGGCCAGCTCGCCGGCAGCATCGGGCACGAGGCGGGTGGCGGCGAAATACACCACAATCTGAATTGCCGCAGCCGCCCAGCTCCAGAGCACAAAATCCAAAAGCCCGACACTGTGGGCGATGCTGGAGGCTAGGGGCAGGCAAAAGCCGACGAGCGCGCCGCCGAAGGAAAGGGCGCAGGCCAGGTTGCCGTTTTTAATCAGCTTCAATTCGTCGGCCGGGGTGATGCGCAGATACACGGCGGCAAACAGCGCGGTCATACCCAGGCTCACGGCCAGGTATTGCAGATACGACAGATATTGTTGCAGGGAAATGCTCATGGGTTGCCTTTGCAATCAGGGTGGGAAGAAGGCCGCCGCAGCGGCGATATGCGGCTGATTATGCCATACAAACAGGCTACATTCATCATTAAACTTCCTACTTAACGAAGCACAGAATATTTGGCACGAATGGTTGCAGCTACATTTTCTCTGCTGGCGCAGCCGAACGGAGTGCGGTTTTTCGGGGAACAAGGGCTTGCATGTTCGAAGTGGCGCAGCCGCAAGTTGCGAGCCCGCCCGAAAAACCGTGCGGAGTGAGGGAAGTTTGGCGGAACCAAACCTGTGCCCGCAGTCGCTTTCCTTTGCTTCCTTTCTTTGGCGACGCAAAGAAAGGAAGTGCCCAGCGCCGGCATGAGGCGCAAAGGGGAATAGAGTGCAGACGGTGAAAGCTGCCTGAAATTCAATTCGTGCCTTGTGAATAAAATATCCCATACACCAGCTTCCATGGAAAATTTAGGTAAGGATGCCTTGCTCAGTCCCGACCATGCCAGTTGTTGGCAGCCTGCTATATAATCCGCCGCATAACCAAGGCTACCTGAAAGCCATACAGGCTACCTGAAACATGAAACCCGACCGCACCCTAATCATCTCCGTCTTCATCGTCGCCAGCTGCGGGCTGGCGTATGAACTCATCATTGCCGCGCTGGCCAGCTATTTGCTGGGCGACAGCATTTTGCAGTTTTCCTCCATCATCGGCCTCTACCTCTTCGCCATGGGCATCGGTGCGCACCTCACCAAATACATCCGCGATGAAGACGCGCTTTCGCGCTTTATCGAAATCGAATTGCTGGTGGGCATCATCGGCGGGGTGTCGGCCTTGGTGTTGTTTGTAGTGTTCGGGCTGGCTGCCGCGCCGTTCCGCACGCTGCTGTATGCGCTGGTGTTGGTGGTGGGCATCGTGGTGGGCATGGAAATCCCGCTGGTGATGCGCGTGCTAAACCGGCGGCAGGCCGATTTTAAAGACCTGGTGGCCAAAGTGCTCACTTTCGACTACCTGGGCGCGCTGGCCGTGTCGCTGCTGTTCCCGCTGGTGCTCGCGCCCCGGCTGGGCATGGCGCGTTCCGCCCTGCTGTTCGGCCTGCTCAACGCCGCCGTGGCCGTGCTCACCGCCCGCGCCTTCAAAGCAGAGCTGCCGCGCTACCGCGCCATCCAGCTGCGCGGCGGTATCGTGCTGGCCTGCCTGCTGGCCGCCTTCGCCGCCGCCAACCGCATCACCTTTCTGTCCGAACAAAGCTATTTCGGCGATCCGGTGGTGTATGAAAGCCATTCGCCCTATCAGCGACTGGTGATCACCAAATGGCACGACGACCTGCGCCTCTACATCAACGGCAACTTGCAATTCTCCTCGCGCGACGAAGCCCGCTACCACGAAGCCCTCGTGCTACCCGCCATGCAGATGGTGGGCGAACAGGCGCAAAATGCGCTGATTCTGGGCGGCGGCGACGGCCTGGCCGCGCGCGAAGTGCTGAAATACCCGCAAGTGAAGGGCATCACCCTGGTCGACCTCGACCCGCAAATGACCAGCACCTTCCGCACCTCCGCCGAATTAAGCCGCCTCAACGCCGGCTCGCTCGCCAGCCCCAAAGTGCGCGTGGTGAACGACGACGCCGCCAAATGGCTGGAACAGGCGCAGGAAAAGTTCAACGTCATCATCATCGACCTGCCCGACCCCTCCAACTTCTCGCTGGGCAAGCTCTATTCCGTGCCCATGTATCGGCTGGTGGCGCGGCATCTCGCGCCTGGCGGCAAAATCGTGGTGCAATCCACCTCGCCCTATTTCGCCCCGAACGCCTATTGGTCGGTGGTGGCCACGCTGGAGGCCGCCGGGCTCGCCACTGCGCCCTATCATGTGTATGTGCCTTCTTTCGGCGAATGGGGCTTCGTGCTGGCCGCCCGCGAGCCCGATTTCCCCATGCCCACACAATTCAGCGTGCCCACCCGCTTTCTAAACGCCGACACCGCTGCCGAAATGTTCCGCTTCCCGCCCGACATGGCACGCCGCGATGTGCAGCCAAACTATTTGAACACACAGATTCTGGTGCATTATTTCGAACAGGATTGGCGCAATGTGATGCGCTGAGAAAAGGCTACCTGAAAACAAGCGGTGAAGATTAGTAAAGAGCCGAGGAAAGGTTTTCAGGTAGCCTCAAAAGAGGGAGGCGCCTGCCGAAAAGCTACCTGAAAACATCACAGCAAAGCCAAAACCCAGTCTATAAATTTAACCCACTGAATACCACCAAACACTTCAAGGAGACAAACCCATGTTCACACCAAGCGACCTAGGCAAGCTGATAGTTTGGGGCGGGCTGCTGGGCATAGTCTTACTCACCCTTCTCGCCATGCGCGGCGTGCTCAAAAAAACGCCGCGTAAAAACCGATTTTGGGCAGGGCTGCTGGTATTGATAGCCGTGCCCTACTCGTGCATTTCGCCACTGGTGCGCGACCATCAGCGGGCACAACAGAAAGCCGCAGAGGAAGAAGCCGCATGGCACAAACGCTACGATCCCGCCAAAGCCCGCTTCGACCAGCTGTGCCAAAACGCCGGCGAGAAGATCTACCGCACGGCGGACAATGTGGACGGCATCCTGCTGCGGAAAGTGCGCGGGGATGACGAGAAGTATCAAGACAGCTTCTACAACCCGCTGAAAGACCAGATGTGGGAGGATGCGGCGGTAGAGGGGAGTCCTACTCGTAAAAGCTATATTGCCAGCTTCTTGCCTTACTATATGCGTAATATCCATGCTTATTTGAATAGTGATGGATACCATTATGTTGATGTTCTTCAGAAGGATAACTCTATCGTTCGTTATAGTGGAGATTGGCAAATCACTTCAGATCAACCGTTTCATACTGAGTTTATCCCTAAACATCCTGCTCGTTATGCTGTTACTTATGAAAACGATGTTTCTTGGGAAAACAGAAAGCATTGGATTGCTGGCACTACATTAAAGGTTATTGACACTAAAACTAATGAGTTGATGGCGGAAAAAACAATGTATGTTTTTTGTACCTGCTTTGGGTTATTCCAAGGTTGAGCAAAACCCTAATCCCTGGGGGAGAGGGGAGCGATGCCCACAAGAGTTTGGAACTCATATAGAAGCAGCTAATTTTGTTAATAAGGTTATTAAACCTTCTTCACACTAATGGAGATATAAAATGAATTCTACTACTAATACAAATCCAGCTAATAAGAGCTCAGCGATGATACTAGAGTTCGCCAGATTGCAACTAACAGCTGAACACGCATAGTTGTGGAATGCCTCCAACCACATGCATGGGGCCCAACACACCCCGCCGATGCCCGTACAGCCTCAAAAGGCTACCTGAAATTTTCAGGTAGCCTTTCTGTTGCAAGGTGCAGGGTGCGTGCGGAACGCACGCACGCGGTTTGGGAGGGCGGCTAATGGATTAGAGGCTACCTGAAAAACAGGTTTCCGGTTTTTCAGGTAGCCTTTCCCAACCACTCAAACAAAACGGCCTGATTAAGTATGCCTTTTCACGCGGAAAAAGGGTTTGCCCGCCGCAAACCGCGTATTGATTTCCCTGTGTCCAGCCCCACCTGTTCTTTGTATTTACAGCCGCAACACCTCTGCCCTAGCCTCGCGTTCATCGCAAGAGGTGCCTCCTAATTTTTATCCATTCCACAGAATATCCAATATATGAGTGCCAACCAGAAAACCTACTACGACATCCTCGGCGTGGCCAAAGATGCCAGCCTGGCCGATATCAAAAAGGCCTACCGCAAGCTGGTGCGCCAATACCACCCCGATGTCAGCAAAGACCCCGATGCCGACCAAAAAACCAGCGAAATCAACCTCGCCTACAACACCCTGAAAGACGAGGCCAAACGCGCCGAATACGATGAAATGCTGGCCAACCCCTTCAGCCGTGCCGGCAGCTCCCACGGCGGCGCAGGCGGTTTCGATTCCGGCCAAGACTTCGGGCAATACTACCACTTCGACAGCAGCCGCTTCGGCGAAGGCCAGCCCTTCGGCAGCGGCGACTTCCGCTTCGACGACATCTTCTCCGCCTTCGGCCACGCCGGTGCAGGCCGCCAGCGCCAAACCGGCCCCATCCCCGGCGAAGACCAACACGCCGAGCTGACAATCGACCTCGCTGCGGCCTACACCGGCGGCGAACGCTCGCTCAGCCTCGATATGCCCACCCTCGGCGCGGGCGGCCAAATGGCCTACGAGCGCAAAACCCTGCAGGTGAAAATCCCCAAAGGCATCAGCGAAGGCCAGCAAATCCGTCTGCGCGGCCAAGGCCTGCCCGGCTTCAACGGCGGCGCAAATGGCGACCTCTATTTAAAAATCCGCTTCCGCGAAAGCGACACGCTGTATATGAAAAACCGTAAAGACGTGTACCAGCGCATCGATGTGATGCCTTGGATAGCCGCGCTCGGCGGCAAAACCGCCATCGACACGCCCGCCGGCAAACTCAACATCAACATTCCCGCCAACAGCCGCAGCGGCCAAAACCTGCGCCTCAAAGGCAAAGGCATTCCCGCCAAAGAAGCCGGCGACCTCTACCTCATCATCAACATCACCCTGCCGGAAACCATGGGCGAAGCCGACCGTGCAGCCTGGCAGCAGCTGGCCGAGCATTACGGCGTGAAAGGATAAACCATGAACCGCGAACAAGATATTCAGCTCACCTTCAACGAAATCGTGCGCGCCTGCGACGGCGATGCCGATTGGGTGGTCAACGTAATCGAGGAAGAAATCATTTCCGTGCAGGGCAGCCCGCGCGAGGCCGGTTTCAGCGGCTGGCAGCTCGCCCGCATCCGCCGCGCCCGCCGCATCAGCCGCGACTTCGAGGCCAGCGTGCCCGCTACCGCGCTGATCCTGCAACTGCTGGATGAATTGGAAACCCTGCGCAAAGGCCGTTTGGAGGATTCAAACCGAGCTTTGCCGCTGTAATGTTGCTAAGTAAAAAGGCTACCTGAAACTTTCAGGTAGCCTTTTTCGTTTTAGCGGATTTCTTCGCCGAACACTTCGCGCCACAGTGCGGCCACTTGTTCGTAGTGTTCGCGCAGGGTGTCGTCCACTTGTACCGCGCCGGCGCCGTGCAGCTGCTGGCGGTGTTGCACTTGGCGGTAGTGGCGGTAGGCGGCGGCGGTGCGCGCGGCGGCATCTTGGCTGAGCAGGCCGCGGCGGGCGGCCATATTGAGCAGGGCGATGTTGCCGTAGTTTTCCAACAGTTCGGGATACTGCCGGGCATGGAGCAGCACGAAGAATTGCACGATGAATTCCACGTCCACCACGCCGCCGCGGGCGTATTTCACGTTGTCTTCGCGGGCGGGGTGGGTGGGCAGCATTTTGCTGCGCATTTGGGCGATTTCCTGCCGCAGCGGATTTTCTTCGCGCGGTAGGCTGAGGATTTGGCGGCGGATGGCTTCAAATTTGCGCCCCACTTCGGGGCTGCCGGCCACGAACCGGGCGCGGCTGAGGGCTTGGTGCTCCCAAATCCAGGCGTTTTCGTGCTGGTATTTGGCGAAGGCTTCGAGGCTGTGGGCTTGGAAGCCGCTGTCGCCGTTGGGTCGCAGGCGCA
This sequence comes from uncultured Eikenella sp., assembly GCA_963515595.1. GTDB lineage: Bacteria > Pseudomonadota > Gammaproteobacteria > Burkholderiales > Neisseriaceae > Eikenella. Next base: position 82,944 of record CAUPYH010000001.1, read on the forward strand.
GGTCGGTTTGGTAGAGGCTGCCCGCGCCGGTGCTGCCGGAGAGCCAGGTGGTGAGGCGGCGGGCGTATTTGCTGTAGATGTCGGCGGCTTCGGGCGCGCTGTCGTCATACAGATACACCAAATCCAAATCGGAACCGTAGGCCAGCTCTTTGCCACCGAGCTTGCCGTAGCCGATGATGGCGAAGCGGGGGATGGGGCGGTGGGTTTTGGGCATGGCCTGCCACACCTGCCACATGGTGTGTTCGAGCAGGATGTCGGCCAGGTAGGAGAGCTGGTCGCTCAGGGCTTCGAGCGGCCAGCGGCCGGCCAAATCCTGCACAGCTAGGCGGAAGGTTTGGGCGTGTTTGAAGCGGCGCAGCACGTCCATTTTGGCTTCGGGGTCGCCCGCGGCCTGGAGGCTACCTGAAAGTGCGCCGACGAATTGCGGCCAGTTGGGGTGTTCCATTAATTGGGCTGACAATAATTCGTCCAGCAGCACGGGGTGTTGCTGCAAATATTCGGCCAGCCAGGGGCTTTGCGCCATGAGTTCGGCCACTTGGGCGAGCACGGCGGGGTATTCCTGCAAAAAGGAGAGGTAGGCGGAGCGGCGGCTGATGCTGTCGAGAAAGTCGAGCAGACGCGGCAGGGCGGCTTCGGGGCGGCTGCTTTCAGCGGCAGCGGCCACCACGCGCGGCAGCACGGCGTCGAAACGCTGCTGGGCGCGGGCAGACAAATGCCGGTAGCGGCTGCTGCTGCGGATGTGCGCCAGCCGTTCGGCGGCTTCGGGCGCGTTGGCAAAGCCCAAGTCGGCCAGCTGCGCTGCCCATTCGGCGACTTCGGCATCGTCTTGCCACAGGCCGGCCAGCGGCTGTTCGGCCTCGCTTTCGTTCTCTTCGGGGCTGCTTAAGGTTTGGTTGAATTGGGCGCTTACCTGGGCGCGCTGCGCGTTGAGGCTACCTGAAAATTCTTCGTAGCTGGCAAAGCCCATGCTTTCGGCCAACAGCTGCTGCTGGTCGGGGTTTTCAGGTAGCGTTTGGGTTTGTTGGTCGTCCCAGTATTGCAGACGGTGTTCGAGGCGGCGCAGGAAGCGGTAGGCTTTGAGCAGCCGGGCGGCAGATTCAGGCGCGAGAATGCCCTCTTCGGCCAGTGCGGCCAGCGTTTCCTGCGTGCCTTTGAGCTGGAGGCTGCGGTTTTGCCCGCCGCGAATCATCTGGAATACCTGCGCGATAAACTCCACTTCGCGGATGCCGCCGGCGCCGAGCTTGATGTTGCCGGCCATGCTTTTTTTGCTCACTTCGCTGCGGATTTGGCGGTGCAGCCCGCGCAGGGCTTCGTAGGCGCCGTAGTCCAGATATTTGCGGAACACGAAAGGCTGCACCACGCTGCGGATGCCGTTGGCATACGGCGTAACCACGCGGCCTTTGCACCAGGCATAACGCTCCCATTCGCGCCCCTGCGCCACCAAATACTGCTCCAGCGCGGTTTCGCTCAACACCAGCGCGCCGCTGTCGCCGTCGGGGCGCAGGCGCATATCGATGCGGAACACTTGGCCGTCGGCGGTGATGTCGTTCAACAGCGCAATCAGCTTCTGCCCCACCTTGGTGAAAAACTCCTGATTGCTGCGGCTGCGCCGCCCGTCGGTTTCGCCCGATTCGGGATAGACGAAAATCAAATCCAAATCAGACGACACGTTTAATTCAAACCCGCCCGCCTTGCCCATGGCCACCACGCTCAAATGCTGCGCCGCGCCGCTATAGCGGCCGATGGGCGTACCGTAGAGCGCGGTGTAGTGCGCCTCGGCAAAAGCGAGCGCCGTGTTCACCGCAAAATCGGCCAGATGCGTGATGGAAGCCGTTACTTCTGCCAGTTCGGCCGCGCCACACAAATCGCGCACCATAATCTGCGCCAGTATATAACGGCGCAACAGCCGCAACTGCCGCGCCAGCTCGGCCTCATCCGCCGCTGCCGCGATGTCTGCCCACGGCGCGAAGGCGGCCAAATCCTGCGGCTGCAAAGGCTGCGCGAGCATGGGCTGCAAACGTGCAACATCGATTTGCCCGCCATCCAGCTGGCGCGACAGCCAAAGGGAAAAACGGCGGGCATGGGCAATCATATCGGCAGGCATGTGGGTTCCTTGTGTGCGGAGGGGATAAATCAAACGGGCAGATTATAGGCTACCTGAAGCTTTCAGGTAGCCTTAGATTGAGTACATTGAAAATGGAGGGGCAGATTCGGCATGGCTGCCCGCTAAAACAGGCTTTCCTGCCGGATGTTGGTTTCGGGGGTTTCGGGCTGCGCCAGCATATAGGTGCGCACGAAGTTGAAGAAATCTCCGCTAATTTCAAAATGGCCATAGCGCAGCCGGGCGGCATATTTTTTCCATTCCGGATGCGTGCGGATAACGGCAA
>CAUPYH010000002.1:0-62637 GCA_963515595.1 uncultured Eikenella sp.
CGCGCGTGGTGATGGACATGGTGACCGTGGGCGGCACGGAAAACCTGCTGATGGCAGCCACGCTGGCCGAAGGCACCACCGTGCTAGAAAACTGCGCAGTGGAGCCGGAAGTGGTGGATTTGGCCGAATGCCTGGTGAAAATGGGCGCGAAAATCAGCGGCATTGGCACGCCTTCTATGACGATTGAAGGTGTGGAAAAGCTGCACGGCTGCACCCACAGCGTGGTGCCCGACCGCATCGAGGCCGGCACTTTCCTCTGCGCCGTGGCCATGACCGGCGGGCAGGTGCGCCTGCAAAATGCCGCGCCGAAAACCATGGAGGCGGTGTTGGACAAGCTGGTGGAAGCCGGGGCGGACATCCAAACCGGCGAAAACTGGATTGACATTAAAATGACGCAGCGCCCGAGGGCAGTGGACGTGCGCACCGTGCCACATCCGGGCTTCCCCACCGATATGCAGGCGCAGTTTATGGCGATGAACGCGGTGGCCGAGGGCAGCAGCCGGGTGGTGGAAACTATTTTTGAAAACCGCTTCATGCACGTGCCCGAGCTCAACCGCATGGGCGCGCAAATCAGCGCCGAGGGCAATACCGCGCTGGTAAAAGGCGTGGAGAGGCTTTCCGGCGCCACCGTGATGGCCACCGACCTGCGCGCTTCGGCCAGCCTGGTGATTGCCGGCCTGGTGGCTGACGGCGACACCATCGTGGAGCGCATCTATCACTTGGATCGCGGCTACGAGCATATCGAAGAGAAGCTGAGCAAAGTGGGCGCGAAAATCGAACGTTTGAAACAGTAGACAGTTCGAAAGCAAAGGCTACCTGAAAAACCAACCGTAGGGTTTTCAGGTAGCCTCAAGCATCAGGAAGCAAAAACAGCCCGATATTCGGGCTGTTTTCCAATCTTTGCCGGTTTGGATTAACGGCAGGACAAGCCCAAGATGGTGGGCGGGTTGCCGTTGGACAGTTTGATGCGGCAAGTGGTGCCGGAAGTGCCGGATACCACAGCATAGCGTACGCCGCCTTCGCTGCGGGTGCTGATATTCATCGGCTCTTTCACGCCCATGGATTTGGACGTTTGCGCCAAGTTTTGCACCAATTCGGGCGGCAGGTCGGAAGAGTCGTTGCCGATTTTTACACCGTCGGCCCATGCGGACGCAATCGGCAGCAAGGCCAGCATCAGAATAGTTAATTTGCGTTGCATAGTTAGGTTCTCCTGTGAAAAATGGCTACCGTTGCCGGTAGCTGTGGGAACACTCTACTATATCGGTGCAAGGTTTGACAACGATTATGCCGCTTTTTACCTACGGCAGTGTCTGTAAGTGTCGCATTTTGTGGGCGGGTAATCTGATGACCTCAAATAAATCCCTTTATAAATTATCCTGTTATTAAGATAATCTGCTGCCTGGTGTGAAGCAGGCGATAGCCAAGCGCGTACTGCCGATTAAATATTTTCAATGGATTGCCACACATGAACCGAAACAATTTTCCCCAATTGCCCGCCTACCGGCCGCCGTTTTGGCTGCGCGGCGGGCATTTGCAGAGCATTTGGCCGAAGCTGGTGCGCATCGGCAGCCCGGCTTATCGGCGCGAGCTTTTGCCTGACAGCCTGGGCGCCACCGAAGTGGCCTACGATTTTGTGGACGGCAAACGCCCCGATGCCCCACTATTGATGCTGTTTCACGGGCTGGAAGGCAGCAGCGCCAGCCATTATGCCCGCGCCCTGATGTTTGCCGCGCAACGGCACGGCTGGCACGGCGTGGTGGCGCATTTCCGCAGCTGCGGCGGCGTGGAAAACCGCGCGCCCGTGTTCTACCACTCCGGCGACAGCGCCGAAGTTGCGCACATGCTGCAATTAATGCATTCGCGCTACCCGCGCATCTTTGCCGTCGGCATTTCCTTGGGCGGCAACGCATTGGCCAAATACCTGGCCGAGCAGGGCAGCCGTGCCATTCCGCAGGCCGCTGCCGTGGTGAGCGCGCCGTTGGATTTAACCGCCGCCTCGCATCGGCTGGAGCGGGGCTTGAGCAAAATGCTGTATGCGCCTTATTTCCTGCGTTCGCTGTTGCCCAAAGCCGCTGCTTGCGCCGCCCGCTTTCCGCAGATTGACGCCGCTGCCGTGCAAGCCGCCGCCAACCTCACTGATTTCGACAACGCCTTCACCGCCCCCGTGCACGGCTTTGCCGATGCCGCCGACTACTACCGCCGCTCCAGTGCCAAACCCCTGCTGCACCAAATCGCCGTGCCCACCCTGATTTTGAACGCGCTCAACGACCCCTTCATCCCCGCCAAATCGCTGCCGCAGGCGAGCGACGTGTCGTCAAGCGTTACCCTGCTCCAGCCCGAATACGGCGGCCACGCCGGTTTTCCCGGCACGGCTGATTTGGATTGGCTGCCGGATACCGTGTTGCGCTATTTTGACCTCGCGGCAGCACAGGCTACCTGAAAAATACGGGCAGATTTTTCAGGTAGCCTTTATATTAATAAACTGCCAAAATCAGCCAACCGACGCAGCCGAAAGAGCGTATAATGCCTGCCGTTTGAATTTTCCAACCATGAAGAGAGGCTGCCATGACTATCCGCTATAAGCGTGTTTTATTGAAACTTTCCGGTGAGGCATTGATGGGTAACGATGCCTTCGGCATCAACCGCACCACGATTATGGGCATTGTCGGGCAGATTGTGGAAATCGCCAAAATGGGCGTGGAAGTGGGCGTGGTGGTTGGCGGCGGCAACCTGTTTCGCGGCGTGGCCGCGCAGGCCAGCGATATGGACCGCGCCACCGCCGACTACATGGGCATGCTCGCCACGGTGATGAACGCCCTGGCCTTGAAAGATGCGTTTGAAAGCCTCGGCCAACCCGCGCGCGTGCAATCCGCGCTTTCCATGCAGCAGATTGCCGAAACCTATGCCCGCCCCAAAGCCATTCAATATTTGGAAGAAGGCAAAGTGGTGATTTTCGCCGCCGGTACCGGCAACCCCTTCTTCACCACCGACACCGCCGCCGCGCTGCGCGGTGCGGAAATGAACTGCGACATTATGCTCAAGGCCACCAATGTGGACGGCGTGTACACCGCCGACCCGAAAAAAGACGCTTCGGCCACGCGCTATCAAGACATCACGTTTGACGAAGCCATCGTGAAAAACCTGAAAGTGATGGATGCCACCGCCCTGGCGCTGTGCCGCGAGCGCAAACTGAATATTGTGGTGTTCGGCATCGCCAAAGAAGGCGCGCTCAAACGGGTGGTTCTGGGCGAAGACGAAGGCACTTTGGTGCATATTTGATTGAATTGGCAAGATTGCAGGCCGCTTCTCAACAATGGGAAGCGGCCTGATGTTTTGGTTTTCAGGTAGCCTGTTGCAGGGAGAGGCTACCTGAAAAACACCAACACAAAATATGTCCAACCTAAAGTTGGCTTCCGCAGAAGCTCAACCTCCTCTGGCCATCTTGCTCCGGCCAGCCTTTCGCGCCGCAAAAAAACGCCCGTTGCCATAACGGGCGTTGGTGTATTGAACAAACCGGCTTATTTTTGCAGCAACACGCGCAGCATCCAGGCGGTTTTTTCGTGGGTTTGCATGCGGGTGGTGAGCAGATCGGCGGTTGGTTCGTCGTTGGCTTCGTCCACAGCGGGGAACAGCTCTCGGCAGGTGCGGATCACAGTTTCCTGGCCTTCCACCAGCTCTCGAATCATGGCAGGGGCATCGTTGCTGCTTTGGCCGTCGGGGATAGAAGTGAGTTTGGCGAATTCGCTGTAGGAACCCGGCGCTTTGAAGCCCAGCGCGCGGATGCGTTCGGCAATTTCGTCCACGGCCAGCGCCAGCTCGTTGTATTGCTCTTCAAACATGGTGTGCAGGCTGTGGAACATCGGGCCTTCCACGTTCCAGTGGTAGTTATGGGTTTTCAGATAGAGGGTGTAGGTGTCGGCTAGCACTTTAGACAGGCCTTGGGCAATGGTTTGACGCTGGGTTTCGTCGATACCGATGTTGATGCTCATGATGGCTCCTTATTAAACAGAGTTGGGAAAAAGAATTACTGTTTGATTGGCAGCCATTGTAGTGCTGGTTGTTTTATTTTTCCAATTAAAAATTGCTTTTCGATTGATTTTTTATTTTAAAACCCAAGAGAAGGCTACCTGAAAGGTTTCAGGTAGCCTTTATTATGTTTGATATGTTTGAAAGATTGGCTTGCTAAAGAGTAGCAAGCAGGGGAGTGGCGATTTTAAAAAAGCAATCTTCCATAAAGCTAAAAAAACATCCAACTTTGCGCTAGAATCCCTCCTTCCTGACCACTCTAATGGAGTCACACCATGCGTATCCTGCCCCTTGTCGCCACAGCCATCCTGTTCGCTGCCAGCACCGCACATGCCGAGATCAAAATGTTCCGCAGCCCCAGCGGCAACATCAACTGTATGTACGACCATTCCCCCGGCGTAGTGGAATGTCAGATTCCCCAGCCCGATCGTCCAGTCCGCCCCAAACCGCGCGATTGCGAACTCGATTGGGGCGGCAATTTCTCCATCGCCCGCACCGGTCGTACCCAAATGGGCTGCGTGGGCGACAGTCTCGCCAGCCCCGACAGCCGTGTGCTGCCCTACGGCCAAATCCTGCGCGGCAATGGCTGGCAGTGCACCAGCCGCACCAGCGGCATAACTTGCACCAACAGCCAAAACCACGGCTTTGAAATCAGCAGCCGTCGCCAACGCCTGTTCTAAACTCTCTAATGCACACAAAAGGCTACCTGAAACTTTCAGGTAGCCTTTTATTATATTGAGGCATAACTATTTTCATACCAAGCAACGAACCATGAACAACACAGCCGGTAGGCAAAACGTGCCGACGCCGCAGCATGCCTATTGCGACAAGGCTATATGTTCAGGCAACCGCCATATCTGCCCTAAAGGCTACCTGGAAACCTCAATCCATTTTCAGGTAGCCTTTTCCATCCCGGCCAGTGTCGGCTGCGCTATAATAGCCATCCCGCAACCACCCGCAGGCCGCCCGCTATGCAACCCTTTCCCTCCATCATCCGCCCCCTCAAATTCTACGCCGTAGTGCCCGATGCCGATTGGGTGGCGCGTATGGCCGATGCCGGCGCAGACACCGTGCAGCTGCGCAGCAAAACCCTCACCGGCGAAGCCCTGCGCCGGGAAATCCGCCGCGCCATCGCCGCCACCAGCGGCTCGCATAGCCAACTTTTTATCAATGACCACTGGCAGCTCGCCCTCGAAGAAGGCGCCTACGGCGTGCACCTCGGCCAGGAAGACATGGACAGTGCCGACTTTGCCGCCCTCGCCCGCGCCGATATCCGCTTGGGGCTGAGCACCCACGACGAAACCGAAATGGCGCGCGCCTTGGCCGTGCAACCCAGCTACGTGGCCTGCGGCGCCGTATTCGCCACCCACACCAAAGCCATGCCCATCGAGCCGCAGGGGCTGGATAAACTGCGCCGCTACGTGCAACAAGCCGGCAACACCCCCACCGTGGCCATCGGCGGCATCACGCTGGAAAACGCACCCGCCGTGCTCGCCACCGGCGTGTCCTCGCTGGCCGTGGTCAGCGCCATCACCCACGCTTCTGACCCCGCCGCCGCCGTGCGTGCCTTCCAAAAATTGTGGCCGGAATAAGGCCGCGTACCACGCGGCCATCCGCAAGCGCAAGCTGCCGCGTAAATTAAACCCCGATATCCAAAAGGCTACCTGAAACCGCATCCGCTTTTTCAGGTAGCCTGCATCACGAAAGCAAACCATATGTCCAACCGCCGCCTGATCTACGGCTTCCACGCCGTCAACGCCCGCCTGTGGCAAAACCCCAAAAGCCTCACCGAGCTCTACGCCCTGTCCGGCCGTCACGATACCCGTATGCAGCAGGCCTTGGAAAAAGCCGCGCAGGAAAATATCCCCGTCCACTTCGTGGAAGCCGCCCGCCTCGATAACCTGTGCCGCCACGCCCGCCACCAAGGCATCGCCGGCTTTATCGACGCTTCGCACAACCACGTCCACCTCGACGACGTGCTCGACAACCTCACCGAGCCGCCCCTGCTGCTCATCCTCGACGGCATCACCGACCCGCATAACCTCGGCGCCTGCCTGCGCGTGGCCGACGCCATGGGCGTGCACGCCGTGATTGCGCCGAAAAACCGCAGCGTCGGCTTGAATGCCACCGTGAGCAAAGTGGCCTGCGGCGCCGCCGAAACCGTGCCCTACATCGCCGTCACCAACCTCGCCCGCACCCTGCGCGAACTCAAAGAGCGCGACATCTGGATAGTGGGCACCGATATGGGCGGCGAAGCCGACCTGTTCCACTACGATATCCCCGCCGCCGTGGCTTGGGTGATGGGTAACGAAGGCGAAGGCATGCGCCGCCTCACCCGCGAACACTGCGACGCGCTGGTTTCCATCCCCATGCTCGGCACGGTGGAAAGCCTCAACGTATCCGTGAGCACCGGTATGGTGCTGGCCGAAACCCGCCGCCAGCACGCGCTGAAGGCCGGTTGAAGCCGGTAGCGACGAGTTTCAGGTAGCCTGAACCATCCGGGCTACCTGAAAGCCCGGGCTTCCGCGAAACTAAAGCACTTTCCCAACGACACCCTGCACAGGCAACTTATTCCGCCCTCCCCTATAACTTTCAGGTAGCCCATGTCAAAGGCTACCTGAAAACCAAAACCCAACCACCCACAAAACCCATGCCCACCCAACGCCTCATCCTCGGCATCAGCGGCGCCGACGGCTTCCAATACGGCCACAAAGCCCTGCAACTGCTGCAAAACGCAGCCGATATCGAAACCCATCTCGTGATTTCCGAAGGTGCGGAGCACACCTGCCGGCACGAAACCGCGCACCGCATCGAAGATATTGCCGCGCTGGCCGACGTAGTGCATCCCGTCCGCAACCTCGGCGCCGCCATCGCCAGCGGCTCGTTTGAAACCGCCGGCATGCTGGTGGCCCCCTGCTCCATGCGCAGCCTCGCCGCCATCGCCCACGGCCTGAGCGACAATCTGCTCACCCGCGCCGCCGACGTGACCCTCAAAGAGCGCCGCCGCCTCGTGCTGATGGCGCGCGAAACCCCGCTCAACCTCGCCCACCTCGACAACATGCGCCGCATCACCGAAATGGGCGGCATCATCTTCCCGCCCGTGCCCGCCCTCTACCTGCGCCCGCAAAGCATAGACGAACTGCTCACCCATAGCGTAGGCCGCGCCCTCGGCCTGTTTGGCATCCGCATTCCCGATTTGCCCCATTGGAGCGGCGGCACGCCTTGAAACAGGAAAAACCGCCTGTGCGGCCTGACAAAAGGCTACCTGAACATGCCAGCCACCATGCAGCCAGATATTTCAGGTAGCCTATAAGACAAGTAAGAAGATATAGTGAATTAAATTTAAATCAGGACAAGGCGACGAGCTGCAGACAGTACGGATAGTACGGCAAGGCGAGACAACGCTGTACTGGTTTAAATTTAATTCACTATAAACTCTCGCTGCCCATACAGTTTATATTTCTCAGGCTACCTGAAAGCCCGTGGGCATAAATGCCCGCCCCTATTGCCCCGCCTATTTTTCAGGTAGCCCCAATCCAGCCCAAGGAGTGCCCATGTCCTTCCACACCCACGAACACAACCATGCCCACGCCCACAGCACTAACACCCGCATCCTGCGCGTATCGCTGGCCGTGATTGGCGGCTTCATGTTGGTGGAAGCCGCAGCGGGCTGGCTCAGCGGCAGCCTCGCGCTCTTGTCGGACGCGGGGCACATGTTTTCCGATGCCGCCTCGCTCGCCCTCGCCCTGTTCGCCTTCAAATGGGCGGAAAAGGCTGCCAACTCGCAGAAAAGCTACGGCTATCAGCGTGTGGAAATCCTGGCCGCCGCGCTCAACGGCCTCACGCTGGTGGTAATGGCGGCATGGATTTTGGTCGAAGCCGTTATCCGCGCCTTCAAACCCGTGCCCGTGGCGGGCGGCGCGATGCTGGCGGTGGCCGTGCTCGGCTTGTTGGTAAACCTGTTTGTCGCGTGGTATATGTTGCGCGGCGAGAAGGACAACCTGAACATGCGCGGTGCGTTTTTGCATGTGGTGGGCGATTTGCTCGGCTCTGTTGCCGCAGTGGCAGCCGGCCTGCTGATACAGTTTTACGGCTGGAACTGGGCGGACTTGGCGGCCAGCGCGGCGGTGGCGCTGCTCATCGGCAAAAGCGGCTGGGGCGTGCTTTCAGGCAGCCTGCACATCCTGATGGAAGGCACGCCCAAAGGCACGGATTTGGTGAAAATTGCCGAAGACATTCAGAAAATCAACGGTATATTGGGCGTGCACGACTTGCACGCCTGGACGATTACCAGCAAAAAACACGCCATGTCCTGCCATGTGATTGTGCACGGCAGCCTGACCGTGGCGGAAGCGGACACGCTGGCCAAACAGGTGCAGGCTGCCGTTCGGGCACACGGCATCGGCCACATCACCGTGCAAACCGAACCTGCTGACGGCAGCGCGGCATGCTGCCAAGCGTGCGAGCAGACGGCGCATGAACACGAACATTAGCGTTTTCAGGTAGCCCGAAAAGCAGCCTGCACCCGATTGATTTGCCTAAAGGACAAGCATGAACCTAAAAACCCTCCGAACCTTCGAAACCCGACACCGCTTCGCTTATCCGCCGCTTTACCTCCAAATGGCGCAAAACGGTTTTTTAGATTTCGGCCAAACAGGCGCAGGCTGGTTCGCGCAAGAATTTCCCAAACTCAAAGCCCGTCCGCCGCTGCTGCTTTACGGCGACGATTTCGAGCTGATAGACGGCAGCCGCATTGCCGAAGAACTCGACAGCCAGCACGACCCCGACAGCTGTTGGGACGTGCGCGAAGACTACCTGTTCGCCCCCTTCGCCCAAAACGGCGCGGGCGATTTGTACTGCTTTTTTTACGACCGTTCCGCGCCCGAAGCCGAACCGCCCGTCGTCCTGCTGTGGCACGATTGCGACCAAGCCGATATTTTGGCGGACAACCTGCAAGCCTTCCTGCTGCGCGCCCTGCTGGAAAGCGTCGCGCATATGAACCCCGACACCTCACTTTGGGTGGTGGACGGATGGCGGGATCAGCTTGCCGCCTATTCCGCCACCCACCGCCCCTATCTCGCCGCCGCTCAGGAAAACCTGCTGGCAGACATTTTCCGGCGGGAGCAGCAGATTTTTGAAATAAGCGGAGAACGCGAAACCGGGCTGCTTTCCCGCCGCGAAATCGAACAAATACTGTCGCGGCAGCCCGGGTTTGCGCGCAGCGGCGAAAGTTTCCCTTATCAGGCGGAAAGTGAATATGTGCCGCCGCCCGAAAGGGAATGCGTAAACGGAACGCTGCATTTGGAAATCGCCCCGCCGCCCGCGCAGGGCAGCCCCGTTTATGCCACGCTGAAATCCTTGAACTGGAAACAGGACAAGCGGATAAGCAACGCGCTGCATTATTTACGCAACGTGCAGCAGTACATTTGTCCCGATATCAGCAGCAAACCCGATTACTGGCTGGATGATTCGCTCGCCCCGTTCAAAGAACGGTTGGCTGCCCTGCAACAGCTTGCCCCCAACCTGCGGCTGTGGTTTGAAAACGGCGGCACGCAAGCAGTTGTCCAAATCCTGCTGCCCGACAAAAATAGCGGATGAAAATAAAAGGATGCAAAACGGGCAAATGCAGCAGCATTGTGATTTTAATCCGCCCCAACCCATTTCAGGCAGCCTGCACATGAACCCACCCCTGTTTCCCCATCTTGCCGAACTTGGCCACACCGCCGTTGCCCAAATTGCCGCGCCGTCCGCTTTTGACGAAGAACGCGCCGAAAACTGAGAATGTAGGCTTTGGCAACATATTCCCTTGATTGTTTTTGCAAACACGCGATACAATTTCAATGCCGTATCGTGAGTGATCCGGCGCACTCTTGAATACGGCGGATTGTAACCGCAAGCCCCTATATAGGCCGCAAACGACGCGTTGCGCGTGGTTGGGCGGTTCAATATAGTGTTTGCAGGTTCGCCGTGTTTTGCGGGAAGTGCCGTGCCGGCAATGGCACCAACTAACTAACTTACAAGGAATTCTAACGATGAAACAGATTATTGTCGCGCTATCCGCCGCATTGGTGCTATCTGCCTGTCTGAAAGACAAAGCGGGCTCTTCTACCCAGAAACCAGTCAGCCCTCCGGCATCCCAGCAGCAGTTGCCACCTAAAACCGAAAACCGGCCGACACAACCGGAGCCCTCCCGTCCTCAAACGCCCGATCGGGAGGAAACACCACCACCAGCACCGTACAAACCCGTTGCGTCCAGCAACTTCGGCCAGTATGAAATCGAAGCATTCGGCTACAAATGGGTGGCGCGCGATTCGTCTTGGCGCGATGGAGGGCCGCAGGTTAATGATGAATGGTCATTCGCCAACGTGGTTAAAAACGGCAACAACCTGGATTTGAAAATCTCCCACAACGCGAAAGGGGAGCCGGTGGGGGCCGAACTGATTTCGGTTGATTCGATGGGTTACGGGGAATACGAGCTTGCCTTCGAAAGCGATTGGAGCCAGTTCGACAACTCCGTCGTATTCGGCTTCTTCACATACAACTGGCTAGAAGACACCCCGGGCTCTCAGGAAATCGATGCCATCGAAACTTCCCGTTGGGGCAAGCCGGTGCTAAAAAGCAAGGCAACCTACTACCCTGACAACGAATTCAAAAACCGCGTTACCGGCCCAGATTACTTTTGGCCGGAAAGCATGAGAAAAGGCATTGTTCGGATGCGGTGGTCGAGAAACCGCGTCGACTGGACCTTCCTAGATGGTTCGACCGGCAAAGTGGTGTACTCTGCCAGCCGCACCGAACGTGTGCCCGTTCCAGGGAAACAGCAGGTTCATATTAATCTGTGGAACAGTGATGAAGGCGACTGGCGAAACGCCAAACCGCAAACGGTGCGCCTGACTGGGTTTAGATATACACCGTCAAACCAATAACATAAATCGACCACCAACGAGGCAGGGCGGGCAGCCGGATTGCCCGCCCTATATTTTGCCACCTGTTGGCCGAATCTTTTCAGGTAGCCACACTGATGCCTCAAGCACGCCAATCCGCTACAATACTACCCGTTTTCCCATATTCAAAAGGACTTCCCATGAACAGCCTATTGCGCCGCAGCCTCGGCCTCTCCCTGCTCACCCTCTCTCTCTCCGCCTGCGGCCTTCTCGGCAGCGGCAGCGGTTCGCAACCCCCGTCCCGTCAGCCGCTCACCGCCACCCGCAAGCCCCAAGCCGTTATCGGCCTGGCCCTGGGCGGCGGCGCATCCAAAGGCTTCGCCCATATCGGCGTGATTAAGGTGCTGGAAGAAAACAATATCCCCGTGAAAATCGTTACCGGCACCAGCGCAGGCGCCCTGGTGGGCAGCCTCTACGCCTCCGGCATGAACGCCCCCCGCCTGCAGCGCGAAGCAGAAAACCTGCAACGCGCTGATTTGGTGGATTTAACCCTTTCCACCAGCGGCTTTATCCGTGGCGAAAAACTGCAAAACTACATTAACCGCCAAGTGGGCAACCGCCCCATCCAAAACCTGCCGCGCAAATTCGCCGCCGTGGCCACAGAATTCGACTCCGGCCGCAGCGTGGTATTCCGCAGCGGTAACACCGGCCAGGCCGTGCGCGCTTCCGCCAGCATCCCCAACGTGTTCCAACCCGCAGTAATCAACGGCAAACGCTATGTGGACGGCGGCCTCACCGCCCCCGTGCCCGTATCCGCCGCCCGCCAGATGGGAGCCAATGTGGTAATTGCGGTGGACATTTCCGCCAAGCCCGCCCGCATCAGCCAAAGCGGCTTCTTCTCCTACCTCGACCAAAGCCTCAACATCATGAGCACGCCCGCGCTGAACAGCGAGCTGGCCAAGGCCGACGTGGTGATCAAACCGCAAGTGCAGCACCTCGGCGCCGTGGGCGGCTTCGATGAAAAAGCCCACGCCATCAAGCTCGGCGAAGACGCCGCCCGCGCCGCCCTGCCGCAAATCCGCGCCGTGTTGCAGCGCTACCAAGTGCATTGATGCCCATGCAAGAGGCTACCTGAAAATTTCAGCCCCGCAGAAGCCCGCCAAGCTCGTTTTCAGGTAGCCTCTTCAGCCCAGCCCGCCAGCATCAAAAGGCCGGCTGAAGCCCTACCACCCCCATGCCGCACAATGCTGTTGCGCAAGGCCGGCTATTTTTCAGGTAGCCTGTTCCGCATCCCAATTGCCCGAAACCTGCCGCACAGCCCATTTGGCCGCACCCGATTTTTCAGGTAGCCCATATCCCGATTTGGGCTACCTGAAAAATTTCCCCTATTATAGTGAATTAAATTTAAATCAGGACAAGGCAGCGAGCCGCAGACAGTACAAATAGTACGGCAAGGCGAGCCAACGCTGTACTGGTTTTTGTTAATTCACTATACAAAACAACCCACCGCACACCCATGTTCACCCTATTCATCCCCGGCCTCAACTGGCCGCAACCCGAAGAACTCCCCAGTCTGCACACCCCCGCCCTCAACCGCCTGCTACGTTTCGGCCGCTTCCAAGCCGCCCCCGCCGCGCCTGCCGACTTCTGCTTTACCCACCTCGGCGTGCAGCTCAACCACCTCTTCGCCGAACCCTACGCCTTCGCCAGCCCCCTGCACCAGCAACTCGGCCTGCACAGCGCCCAGCTGCAAAGCAGCGGCCTCGCCATCCGCCCCGAAGAAGCCGAAGTGCTGTGCCACGGCCTCAACGCCTTCTGCGGCGAAGACGGCTGGCAGTTCGCCCCCCTCTCCCCCGAACTGTGGAGCATCCGCCTGCCCCGCCCAGCCGCCTGGCAAGCCCCCTGTATCCTCAACATCACCGGCCAGCACGCCGACCTGCCCCAAGCCGCCGGCCCCCAGCGCAGGCAATGGCTGCAACGCCAAACCGAAATCCAAATGTGGCTGCACGAACACCCCGTCAACCAACGCCGCCAAGCCGAAGGCAGGCTCCCCGTCAACGCCCTCTGGCTGTGGGACGAAATGCCCGATACCCAGGCCGAGTCCCCCGCCCTCATCGGCAGCAACAGCCCCTGGGCCGCCTACAGCCGAAGCCCGCAAGTCCGCCCCGCCCCCAATAGCTTCCCCGATTGGCAAACTACCGCCACCGAGAGCCAAACACCAATCGAACACAGCGCCCTCTACCTCGACGCACTGCAACAAGCCGCCGAGCTTGGCGACCCGCAAGCCTACGCCCACACCCTGCAGCAATGGGACGAACAATTCTTCACCCCCCTGTGGCAGGCTCTGCAACGCAAACACCTCCCCGCCGCCCGCCTCCTCACCGACGGCGAACACGGCGGCAGTCTCGAAATCCACGCCCGCAGCGGCTGGGCCTTCTGGAAACCCAAACGCCGCTTCAGCGGCTGCTTAGACGTTTCCACCGAATAACCATAAAAGGCTACCTGAAAAGCCATGATATGTTTTCAGGTAGCCTTTTACGAGTTACAGCAAACAGACATGCAATCCGCACACCATTTACCATTTTCGTTGCACAAGCCGTTAAAATATAGGCCAAGCAAAACGCCGGTGTAACCACGCCTCGCATTAATTTGTCACCCCCTTATATAAAGGCTACCTGAAATTTTTAGCTGTGTAGCAACTTGCTATGCTGCGTTTTTGTTCCGCAGAAACTCAGCCTTCTTCGGAAACTTTGTTTGAATTTACAGTGAAGCTTGCGCTTTCAGGTAGCCTTTCCCACCCAATCCGTTATAATCCCGCCCGTATCGCAGCAGGCCAGACAGTCGCCGCGCCTTTGGGCGGGGAGGAAAGTCCGGGCTGCACAGAGCAGGATGCCGGCTAACGGCCGGGCGCTGCGAGGCGACGGAAAGTGGAACAGAAAGCATAACCGCCGATGGCTGTGGCAACACGGCACAGGTAAGGGTGAAATGGTGCGGTAAGAGCGCACCGTGCGGCTGGTAACAGTCCGTAGCAGGCTAAACCCCATCCGCAGCAAGACCAAACAGAATGCAACGACGCTGCTCGCCGAGCATTCGGGTAGGTTGCTTGAGCCGCTTGGCAACAATCGGCCTAGAGGAATGACTGTCCAACGACAGAACCCGGCTTACCGGCCGGCTGCGGTACCCATTATTTCTAACCGTTTCGATAAAACCAATGCTGCCTGATTGACCCTGCCGTGGCCTAATCGGAATGATGGAATATCGAAACTGTGCCAATCCATAAAATATCAAAACAACTGCGGGCGGAAGTGTTTTCACACTTCCGCCCGCATCATCATCAGGGTTTAAACTCAGCGAACCTGGCTGCCTACTAGACCACCCAGGGCAGCACCACCCAAGGTTGAGCCGGTGTCACCGCCAATCACATTGCCGGCCACACCGCCCACTGCGGCACCCACAGCAATATTGCGCTGTTTGGTGGTCATGCCGGTACAGGCGCTCAGAGAGGCAGTAAGCAGCATAACAGTGAAAATAGAAGCAATAGTAGATTTTCTCATGATATATACCCTTTCTGTCAGTATCAGAGAGGCATGGCGGATTTGACCGCCCTACCTGCCTGTGAGAGTATCGCATTTTTCTGTGATTGCATCAAAAGGCAGGTAAATGTCTGTTTACTCCGTTGCACACATCATTCACTTATTCTGTGCCATTACCTTCGTGGGCGGTGTGTTGTTTGAGTCGCTGGTTTTATCGGTGCTGCACACCAAAAAAGTCAGCCGTGAGGCTCGGCGCGAAGCGGAACGGGCGCTTTCCGCACGGGCGGTGAAGGTTATGCCCTGGGTAGTCGGGCTGCTATTTCTTTCCGGTCTGGTGATGATGCACCGCTACCTGCAAATCCTACACAACCCGTTTGCCAATTCTTTCTTTATCCAGCTCTCCATCAAGTTGCTGCTGGCTTTCAGCATCCTCTGCCACTTTCTGGCCGCCGTTACCCGTATGCGCCGCCACACCATGACCGTAGCCTTCTCCAAATACATCCACCGCGCCGTGCTGGTGCAGATGCTGCTGATTGTGTTTCTGGCTAAGGCAATGTTTTACATCGCGTGGTAACACAGGCTACCTGAAAGTATCAATCGCAATCTAAGTAAAAATAAAGTTTCCGAACTACTTGAGCCAAAACATAAGCCTCAACGAAGTTTAAAACCAAAATCCAATCTTCCCCTTCGTTCCAATCCAGCATTGTTGCGCGATTCTCACAGCCCGCCCGTCACCCTGCACACCAGGCGCAAACAGATTTGCCAAATCGCCGAATATGGTTTAGAATCGCGCCGTTTTTCAGTTATTTATACGAGATAAATGAGAAATGGCCCCGAGGCCATTTTTTTGTTTTTTCAACTAGGGAATCATGGATATTCAAGCCGTTTTAGAAAAAACTCTGCCCGGCCTGGGCTATGAATTGGTGGATTTCGAGCTCACCGCGCAAGGCGATTTGCGCGTGTTTATCGACAAGCCCGAAGGCATTACCGTGGAAGACTGCGCCACCGTCAGCAACCACTTGAGCCGCCTCTTCATGGTGGAAGATGTGGACTATAAACGGCTGGAAATTTCCAGCCCCGGCCTCGACCGACCGCTAAAAAAGGCAGCCGACTTCATCCGTTTTTCAGGTAGCCTCGTCAAGCTGAAAACCCGTTTGCCGGTGGAGGGGCAGAAAAACTTCATCGGCCGCATCGAAAACTTTGAAAACGATGTGCTGACTATCGCCTTCGATGGCAAAACTGCTGCCATCGAATTATCCAATATCGACCGGGCGCGACTGAAGCCCGAATTCTAATTTGCCTATTTATCAATTAATGGAGAGTTCATTCCCATGAGCCGCGAAATGTTGCAACTGGCCGAAGCTCTGGCCAGCGAAAAAAACGTTGAATCCGAAGTGGTATTCGAAGCATTGGAGTTCGCCCTGTCGGTGGCCGCCAAGAAAAAGGCCGACCGTGAATACATGGACGTGCGCGTGAGCATCGACCGCAACACCGGTGAATATCATACCTTCCGCCGCTGGTTAATCGTAGCCGATGAAGACTACACCTACCCCGACACGCAGAAAACCATCGAGGAAATTCAAGAAGAATTCCCCGACTCCCCGCTGCAAATCGGCGAGTATTACGAAGAAGAGCTGGAAAACGTGGCCTTCGGCCGCCAAGCCGCACAAACTGCCAAGCAAATCATTTTGCAGCGCATCCGCGATGCCGAGCGCGAGCAGATTCTGCAAGAATTCCTCGCCCGCCGCGAAGACGTGGTAATGGGCACGGTCAAACGTGTTGAGCGCCACGGCATCATCGTGGAAATCGGCCGTTTGGACGCGCTGATTCCGCGCGACCAGTGCATCCCGCGCGAAAACTTCCGTAGCGGCGACCGTATCCGCGCCCTCTTCCTGCGCGTGGACGAACAAGGCAACAGCGGCCGCAAACAAGTTATCCTCAGCCGCACCTCACGCGAATTTTTGGTGAAACTGTTTGAACAAGAAGTACCGGAAATCGAAGACGGCCTGCTGGAAATCAAAGAAGCTGCTCGCGATCCCGGCCAACGCGCCAAAATCGCCGTCAAATCCAATGACGCGCGTATTGATCCGCAAGGCACCTGCATCGGCGTGCGTGGCTCGCGTGTGAATGCCGTATCCAACGAATTGGCCGGCGAGCGGGTGGACGTGGTGCTGTGGTCGCCCGAAACCGCCCAGTTTGTGATTAACGCACTCTCCCCCGCCGAAGTCAGCCGCATCCTGATTGATGAAGACAACCATTCGGTAGACGTTATCGTGGCCGAAGACCAGCTTGCACCCGCCATCGGCCGCGGCGGCCAAAACGTGCGCCTCGCTGCCGACTTAACCGGCTGGCAGCTCAACATCATGACCGTACAGGAAGCCGAAGAGCGCCACGAAGCCGAAGATGCGCAAATCCGCAGCCTGTTCATGCAACATCTGAACGTGGATGAACAAACCGCTGACCTGTTGATTGAAGAAGGCTTCGCCGCTTTGGAAGAAGTGGCTTATGTGCCTGCTGCCGAACTGGTGGAAATCGGCTTCGATGAAGCTACCGTGGAAACCTTACGCAACCGTGCCCGCGACGCTATCCTCACCCTGGCCATCATGTCAGAAGAAAAACTGGATGAAGTGGAAGAAGAGCTGAAAACCCTCAACGGCATCGACCAAGACATGTTGCGCGATTTGGCGCAAGCGGGCATCACCACCCGCGACAGCCTGGCCGAACTTTCCACCGACGAATTGATCGAAATCACCGGCGTGAGCGAAGAAGAAGCCAAAACCGTTATTTTGGCCGCCCGCGAACATTGGTTTGCCGAAACACAGGAATAAGGAGGCCGGAAACTTATGAGTAATACCGTACAACAATTTGCCGCCGAACTGAAAAAATCTGTGCCCACGCTCTTGGAGCAGCTCAAAGCCGCCGGCGTGGAAAAAAGCAGCGGTGCCGACAGCATCAGCCCGGCAGACAAACAAGCCTTGCTGGCGCACCTGCGCAAACAGAACGACAGCGGCAC
This sequence comes from uncultured Eikenella sp., assembly GCA_963515595.1. Taxonomy (GTDB): domain Bacteria; phylum Pseudomonadota; class Gammaproteobacteria; order Burkholderiales; family Neisseriaceae; genus Eikenella. The sequence continues at coordinate 17,457 of CAUPYH010000002.1, forward strand.
CGTATCCATCAGCGTGAGCCGTACCCGTACCGAACGCAGCACCGTAGCCGGCGTACAGGTGGAAACCCGCCGCCGCCGCCGCGTGGCCGTGCCGCCGATTGAAGCAGTTGCCGAGAGTAAACCCGCTGCTGAAGTTGCCCCGGCACAACCGGCCGCACCTGTTGCCACAGAAGCACCTGCAGCCGCCCCTGCCGTGGAAGAACCAAATGTTCAGGTAGCCTCAGAAGCTGTCGAAACAACAGTGGTTGAAACACCTACCATGGAAACTACTGCTGCCAAAGCTGATGCTACACCGGCAGCTACTGAAGCAGCCACGCCGGATGACGCTCCGGCAGCCGAAGCCAAACCGAAACGCAGCCGCAAACCGAAAAAAGAAAAGGCCCCTGAGCCAACACCGCAACCGGTGGAAGTGGTTAGCGCCGCCGAAAAGGCCATGCGTGACGAAGAAGCCCGCCGTGCCGAAGCCCTGCGTGCCCACCAACAAGCCCTGTTGAAAGAAAAACAGGAGCGCCAGGCCCGCCGCGAAGCAGCCAAACTACAAGCTCAGCAGGAAGCCAAACTGGCCAAAGAGCAGCAATCTGCCCCGCGCAGTGCCGCACCGAGCGAAAAAGCCCCCCTCTCTTCTGGCAGCCCAGCTCCTGGCAGCAGCCGACCGAAAAAAGGTGAACGCCACCAGCAACGCGACGACGACATGCCGCGCGGCCGTTCCGCCAAAGTCAAAGGCAAAGAACGCAGCAATCGTGTTGATGAAGAACGCGTACGCGGCGGTAAAAAAGGCAAGAAACAGCTCAAGCTAGAGCCGAACCAACATGCCTTCCAAGCTCCGACCGAGCCGGTGGTGCACGAAGTGCTCGTGCCGGAAACCATTACCGTGGCTGATTTGGCACACAAAATGGCAGTTAAGGGCGTGGAAGTGGTAAAAGCCCTGATGAAGATGGGCATGATGGTGACCATCAACCAATCGCTCGACCAGGAAACCGCATTGATTGTGGTGGAAGAAATGGGCCACATCGGTAAACCCGCTGCTGCGGACGACCCCGAAGCCTTCTTGGACGACACCGAAACCGCGGTTCAAGCCGAGGCTCTGCCGCGCCCGCCGGTGGTAACCGTGATGGGGCACGTGGACCACGGTAAAACCTCGCTGCTCGACTACATCCGCCGCGCCAAAGTGGTGCAAGGCGAAGCCGGCGGCATTACCCAGCACATCGGTGCCTACCATGTGCAGACCCCGCGCGGCGTTATCACCTTCCTCGACACCCCCGGCCACGAAGCCTTTACCGCGATGCGCGCACGCGGCGCACAAGCCACCGACATCGTGATTCTGGTGGTAGCTGCCGACGACGGCGTGATGCCGCAAACCATCGAAGCCATCGCCCACGCCAAAGCGGCCGGTGTGCCGATGGTGGTGGCCGTGAACAAAATCGATAAGGAAGCCGCTAATCCCGAACGCATCCGCCAAGAGCTGACCGCACACGAAGTCATCCCCGATTCTTGGGGTGGTAATGTGCAGTTTATCGATGTTTCCGCCAAACAAGGCATCAATATCGATGCGCTTTTGGAAGCCGTGCTACTGGAAGCCGAAGTGCTCGAACTGAAATCGCCGGTAGACGCACCCGCCAAAGGCATCATCGTAGAAGCCCGCCTTGATAAAGGCCGCGGTGCAGTGGCTACCCTGCTGGTACAGAGCGGCACGTTGAAAAAAGGCGATATGCTCTTGGCCGGTACAGCCTTCGGCAAAGTCCGCGCCATGGTGGACGAAAACGGCAGACAGGTACAGGAAGCCGGCCCCTCCATTCCGGTGGAAATCCTCGGCCTGTCCGACGTGCCCAATGCCGGCGAAGACGCCATGGTATTGGCCGACGAGAAAAAAGCTCGTGAAATCGCCCTGTTCCGCCAAGGCAAATACCGTGACGTGCGGCTGGCCAAACAGCAGGCTGCCAAGCTGGAAAACCTATTTGCCAACGCCGGCGATGGTCAGACAGCACAGAATTTGGCCGTTATCATCAAAGCCGACGTACAGGGTTCGTACGAAGCGCTTTCAGGTAGCCTCAAAAAGCTGTCAAACGACGAGGTGAAAGTGGAAGTGCTGCACAGCGGCGTAGGCGGCATTACCGAAAGCGATGTAAACCTAGCCATCGCCTCCGGCGCCTTCATTATCGGCTTCAACGTGCGCGCCGACGGTTCCGCCCGCAAGCTGGCCGAGAATGAAGACATCGAAATCCGCTACTACAACATCATCTACGACGCCATCGACGATGTGAAAGCAGCCATGAGCGGCATGCTCGCTCCTGAGCAGAAAGAGCAGCAAACCGGCACAGTGGAAATCCGCCAGGTCATCAATATTTCAAAAGTGGGCAACATTGCCGGCTGTATGGTTACCGATGGCCTCATCAAGCGCGACAGCCGCGTGCGCCTCATTCGCGACCATGTGGTGATCCACACCGGCGAGCTCGAATCGCTCAAACGCTTCAAAGACGATGTGAAAGAAGTGCGCATGGGCTTCGAATGCGGCTTGATGCTGAAGAACTACAACGATATCCAAGAAGGCGATATGCTGGAAGCCTTCGATATCGTGGAAGTAGCCCGTACCCTGTAAATAGGCATCAAGCGAAACAGGAGGCTGCCCGAATCCGTTTCAGGTAGCCTCTTGTTATATCTTAAGCACAACAGGCTGCATTGAGAGCATTGTGGCGCAGTAAAATGTTGGGCAAATCAGCAACTTTACCAAAGCTCCACATTTCGATGATGTTTTTTATAGCCAACCAACTTAACTTTCGTTACGACGTTAGTTCATCTTGTATCGAAATCAATTTGGCTTGCTATAACAATTTAGCTATATATGTAAAGAAATAAATGCCTCAGCCTATACCCAGCCGTCGATGGTTGTCGTATCATATCGCCTGTTTACACCGTGTTTGCCCACCATACCAACCGCTGCCCTGATGAGTACGCGAAAATGAACGACAAACAAACCTACACTTTTGAAACGTTTACCCTAATCCGAGAAATACGCCAACGTGAAAACGATGAGCCGATCATCGTGGCCACCCTTGTCATGCCCGACAACTTCGTGCTTACCGGACGACTGCCCCTGCGCCCTGTTGATCGTGAAAACGACCTCAACGTTATTCGCTTTTTGGAAAAGTCCTTCGATCTGAAGCCCTATTTCAAAACGTACACTTTTGAAGAACAGCTGGGCGAATTCGACCAACTGCGTATCCAGCATCGTAAAAAACAATACGATTCGCTGATGGATGCCCTGCTCGACCGCACCAGCGAACTGAAATAACCCTTATATCGAGAAAGACCACATGGCCAAAACCCACCGCGGCTACGCCCGCCAAGACCGCGTGCGCGAACAAATTATGCGCGAGCTGGCCGAGCTCGTCCGTACCGGCCTTAAAGACCCGCGCGCCGGCTTCATCACCATCAACGAAGTCGAGCTTACCCGCGACTACAGCCACGCCACCGTGTATTACACCGTGCTCGACGATGCCACGCGTGAAATTACCGCCGAAGCGCTGGAACACGCCAAAGGCCACCTGCGCAGCGAGCTCTCCCGCCGTATCAAGCTGTTTAAAACGCCCAAGCTGCACTTCAAATACGACCAATCGCTCGAACGCGGCATGAGCATCTCCCAATTAATCGAGCAGGTTGCCGCCGAAGAACCGGTACAAGATTAGGCTACCTGAAAAATATGCCCTGTTGATTGAACAGGGCTTTTCTTCATAACCGCCACCGCAAAAACATTTTCAGGTAGCCTCACTCACACCACAACTCTAAACCATCCACACCATGAATCCCTACTTAAAAAACGTCTTCTCCCAACTCAACAGCCTGATTCTCGGCAAAGAAACCGTTCTCCAACATCTGATGGCCTGCATCCTGGCCGACGGCCACGTTTTGCTCGAAGACGTGCCTGGCGTAGGCAAAACCACCCTTGCCCACGGCTTGGCCGCCGTGCTCGGCCTCGGCTACCGCCGCGTCCAATTCACCAACGACATGCTGCCCGCCGACCTCCTCGGTATCAACGTTTTCCAACCTGCCGACGGCCAATTCAAATTCCATCCCGGCCCCATTTTCCACCACTTCCTGCTGGCCGACGAAATCAACCGCGCCTCGCCCAAAATGCAGTCCGCCCTTTTGGAAGCCATGGAAGAAAAACAAGTTTCCGTAGACGGCAAAACCTACCGCCTGCCCAAACCCTTCTTCGTTATCGCCACCCAAAACCCCATCGAACAGCTCGGCACCTTCCCCCTGCCCGAATCCCAGCTCGACCGCTTCATGATGCGTCTCTCACTGGGTTACCCCTCCGCCGAAGCCGAACGCAGGCTCTATGCCCAAGGCGACCGCCGCCAACTGCTGCCCGCGCTCAAAGCCGTGTGCAACGCCGAAATCCTGCTCCAATGGCAGGCGCAGGCCGCCCAAGTGAAATGCTCCCAGCAGGCCGCCGATTATGTTTACCGGCTGGTGCAATCCACCCGCCAGCCCGGCCTGTTCGTTACCGGCCTCAGCCCGCGCGCCGGCCTTGCCGTGGTTAAAGCTGCTAAAGCCTGGGCCTTCCTCGCCGGCCGCGATTATGTGCTGCCGGAAGATATCAAAGCCGTATGGATAGCCGTGGCCGGACACCGCCTGCAAACCTTGCAGCCCCAATCCATCCCCCAGCTATTGGAACAAATGCTGCTTCAGGTAGCCGTATCGTGAGCGCCAACCAATACAGCCCGCGCCTGCGCGACCTGCGCCTGCGCCCCACCCGGCTCGGCATCAGCCTGGCCGCCATGATTGCCCTGTTGTGGCTCGTCGGGCTCAATTATCAGGTAAACCTCGCCTATATCGTCGCCTTCTGGCTCGCCGGCTTCCTGTTTGTCGGCACCCTGCTCAACTGCCTCCAACTGCTCGGCCTGCGCCTCGACCTCACCCTGCCCGAAGAACTCTTCCAAGGGCAGCCTGCCGATATCCAACTCTTCCCTGCCCCTTCCGTCAAAGCCCGCCACCGCCAGCTTTGGTTTGCCCCCGAGAGCCGCCGCAATACCGATCCCGAATACCGCGCCGCCCTCTTCACCGCCAAGCAGCCCAAACCCTTCATCTGGCCCGTGCTGCCCGCACGGCGCGGCCGTCTCATCCTGCCCCCACTGCGCTGCGCCAGCGTGTGGCCGTTTGCCGTGAGCAGCGTGGAATGCGTATGGCACTGGCCCGACAACGGCCTCGTCTATCCCGCCCCCCAACCGCACACCGCCCCGCCCGGCAGCACCCCGGCCGAAGAAGGCGAGCCGCGCCGCAAGCTCGGCGGCAACGAAGACCTCGCCTTCCTGCAAGACCACCAACCCGGCACCTCTCTGCAACACATCGCCTGGAAAAGCTACGCAAAAAGCGGCCGCCTGCTCGACAAACACTTCGAAGAACCCGCCTTCCACGCCGCCGACCACATCATCAGCTACGCCGACTACCCCGCCGGCACCAGCGCTGACCGCCTCGCCGGTCTCCTGTGCTACCGCGTGCTCGAAGCCCACGGCCGCGGTCAGCGATACACCTTAATCCTGCCCGGCCAAACCATCCCCCCACAAAATGGCCAGCGCGAAAAATGCCTGGCCGCGCTAGCTGTGATGTAAACACGCATACACAGACAATAAAAAGGCTACCTGAAAACATAGCTTCAGGTAGCCTTTATTCAAACCTGCTTCACATCCGCCCGGTGCTGCCGAAGCCGCCTTCGCCTCGCGAACTTTGGGCAAATTCGTCCACCACTTTAAATTGCGGTTGCAGCACGGGCACGATCACCATTTGCGCCACACGTGCCATCGGTTCGATGGTGAACGTTTCGCTGCTGCGGTTCCACAATGAAATTTTGAGTTCGCCCTGATAGTCGGAATCGATCAGGCCGACCAGGTTGCCCAACACGATGCCGTTCTTGTGACCGAGGCCGGAGCGCGGCAGCAGCATGGCAGCGTAGGCCGGATCGGCCAGATGGATGGCGATGCCGGTGGGCACAAGATAGGTGCCGCCGGGCGACAGCTCTACGGCTTCGTCCAAACAGGCACGCAAATCGAGGCCGGCGGCGCCGGGGGTGGCGTAGTGCGGCAGGTGATCTTGCATTTTGGGATTGAGGATTTTGAGTTCGACTATCGGGGTCATGGGATTCTCTTCTGATAAAACAAGGCTAAACAAATTTTAATTGCACCGGGTACATACTTTGGGCAGTCTTTCTTATTGGTAATATTAGTTTTCGCCGTCGGGCAGCTGGCGAAAGAACCAATCTTTCAGACGGCATCAAAGAACGGATTGAGGCCGTCTGAAAAGCAGAAACTGAACAGAAACCGCGTGCGTACGTTCCGCACACACATTACGTTGAGATTAGAGGCTTCATGCGGGCTACGGCTTGCTATAGACAAATAATCAAATTAAAACAAACTCTGAATTTTCATCATTAATATAGTCTATTTTGCTGTAAAAAATTAAATCTCTGACTCCTGCAGAAATTAACCTATCCTTTAAATTATCATTTACTACAATTTGCGCAAATTTCTCTTTACTTTTAGCTATTGAAACATCCCAATCAAAACTTTCTTTAAATTTTTGTATTGAAAATTGATACTCCTCATCATCATACCATTCATCTTTTTCATAAATACTATTATTTAAATCTGTGGTGTTCTCATGATTGGTAATATGAACAACATAAAATCCATCTAACACCTTGTGGTTCTTAATATTTACAGGAAAAAACTGTACGAAACCAGCCTCTTGTTCTGGTTTAAGAATTTCTTTTACTTTTTGGCTGACAATTAATGGTCCTACTGTAAATAAAAAATCATACCTGTCTAAAGAATAGCTTTTATTAGGATTCAACTCATAGATCAATTGTACGCCCTGAGAGATTTTCCCTTCGTTATCTAACAACTGATAATTAACAGAGTTCCAGTTAAATTTCAAAAATTTTTGTTCTGACTTTGGATAAATTGCAAAAATCATTTTTAACTCCTATATGGCGTTGTTTAATTTAATTTTTCCCGACAATAGCAACCCTCTATACAAGCAGGCTACCTGAAAAATCAAAGTTAAGGTTCAGCTTCTCTTAACTATTAATCTTTCATATCCAAATACAGAATTTTCAACATCAATAGCTGCGGTTGTACCTTTCCTGCTGGCTCAGTCGAATGGAGCGCGGTTTTTCGGGGAATAAGGGCTTGCATGTTCGAAGCGGCGTAGCCGCAAGTTGCGAGCCCGCCCGAAAAACTGTGCGGAGGGAGGGAAGTTTGGCGAAGCCAAACCTGCGCCCGCAGTCGCCTTTCTTTTGCTTTCTTTTCTTTGGCGAAGCAAAGAAAAGAAAGTGCCCGCGCCGGCATGAGGCGCAAAGGTAAACGGGGAAAGAATGAGGGAGGCTACCTGAAATTGAATAGCCGCTTGAAACTTCATCTGTGATTTATACAGGGGTCGATTTTCAGGTAGCCCTTTATGCCTTTCGGCAGGCTACCTGAAAATATAGCTGCGCTGCTTAGGGCATCAGCATGCCGCCGTTCACGTGCAGGGTTTGGCCGGTGATGTAGCGTGCCTGCTCGGAGGCGAGGAACAAAACGGCGGCCGCCACATCGTCTGCTTCGCCGAATTTGCCCAGCGAAGTTTGGGCGGTGAATGCCGCGCGGACTTCCTCAGGCAGGGCTTGAGTCATGGCGGTATCGATGAAGCCGGGAGCCACACAGTTTACGGTGATGCCGCGGCTGCCCACTTCGCGTGCCAGCGATTTGGAGAAGCCGATCAGGCCGGCTTTGGCGGCGGCGTAGTTGCTCTGGCCGGCATTGCCCATCGCGCCCACCACGGAAGTGATGTTGATGATGCGGCCGCTGCGCTGCTTCATCATGCCGCGCAACACGGCTTTGCTGGCGCGGAATACGGATTTGAGGTTGACTTGCATGATCTCGTCCCACTCTTCTTCTTTCATGCGCATCAAGAGGTTGTCACGGGTAATACCGGCATTGTTTACCAAGATATCCAACTTGCCAAACTCTTTTTCGATGTCGGCAATCAAATTTTCGATGCTGTTTTCTTCATTGATTTGCAACACTCGGCCATGTCCCTGCCATTGCGCCAAGCGCTGGCCAATGGCAGCCGCGCCTGCTTCGCTAACGGCCGTGCCGATCACCGTTGCCCCGGCTTGCGCCAGCGAGTCGGCAATGGCCGCGCCGATACCGCGCGAGGCGCCGGTTACCAAGGCGATTTTCTGAGAGAGATTTTGGGTAAGCATATCGGGATTCCTTTTAAGTGGGAAATAGGGTTTCAGGTAGCCCCGAGGGGTTTGAGGCTACCTGAAAATTAATGGGCGGCGATAAATGCGTCCACTGCTTCCTGCGAAGTGAGCGCGGCGCACACGGCGGCTTTGTCGATGCGTTTCGCCAGGCCGGCCAGTACTTTGCCGGGGCCGCACTCGGCGGATTCGGTGATGCCTTCGCGCACGAGTAGCGCCACGGTTTCCGTCCAGCGCACCGGGCTGTACAGCTGACGCACCAGCGCGTCTTTGATTTGCGCGGGGTCGGTGTAGGAAGCCACGTCCACGTTGTTGATCACGCGGATTTGCGGCGCATTCAATGCCACGTTTTGCAGCGCGGCAGCCAGTTTTTCGGCAGCAGGCTTCATCAGGCTGCAATGCGACGGCACAGACACGGGCAGCGGCAGCGCGCGTTTGGCACCGGCTTCTTTGGCTGCAGCCATGGCGCGTTCCACCGCCGCGGCATCACCCGCAATCACCACTTGGCCGGGCGAATTGAAGTTCACCGCCTCAGCCACCTGCCCTTGCGCGGCGGCGGCGCAGATTTGGCGCACCACATCGTCTTCCAGCCCCAAAATAGCAGCCATCGCGCCCTGCCCTTGCGGCACGGCCGACTGCATCAGCTCGGCACGCAGGCGCACCAGGCGCACGGCATCGGCAAAATCTAGGCTGCCCGCGGCCACCAGCGCGCTGTATTCGCCTAAGCTGTGCCCGGCCACGGCGGCAGGGGTTTTGCCGCCCGCCTCAAGATAGGCGCGATAAGTGGCCACGCCTGCGGCCAGCATCAAGGGCTGGGTGTTCACGGTTTGGCCGATGAGCGCGGCATCTTCGCCGTTCATCATCGCCCACAAATCCTCGCCCAGTGCGGCGGAGGCCTGCTCAAAGGTTTGGCGCACAACAGCGCTGCCGTCAAAACCGGCCATCATATTCAGGCTCTGCGAGCCTTGGCCAGGGAAGAAAAAGGCAAAAGACATGGGGTTTCCTTATCTTATTGAAAAATATCTTATTGGTAACAGTAGCAGGCTACCTGAAAATGCCTGATTGCGTTTTCAGGTAGCCTTCTCAAGCAATGGCAGCAGATTGGTTAAATTCCATCCATATCTAATATTTGGATGAATCAAAGTTAGAATGAACGTACCGATTATTCTGATTTCTTAATTTACTTGGTTAGAACAGGATTCTCAAACAGGCTACCTGAAAGCAAAATCCGGCTTTCAGGTAGCCTCTTCAATCAGCGCCCGTGGTAGTTCGGCGCTTCTTTGGTAATCTGCACGTCGTGCACGTGCGATTCGCTCATGCCGGCGGCAGTGATTTCCACAAACTCGGCTTTTTCGTGCATTTCGGCAATATTGGCGCAGCCCAAATAGCCCATGCTGGAACGCAGGCCGCCCACCAGCTGGTGGATGATGTTCACAATCGGGCCTTTATACGGCACACGGCCTTCGATGCCTTCGGGCACATATTTGTCGGTGCTGTCTTGTTTGTCTTGGAAATAGCGGTCGGACGAGCCTTGGCTCATCGCGCCCAGCGAGCCCATGCCGCGGTAGGATTTGTAGGAGCGGCCTTGATAAAGCTCGATTTCGCCCGGCGCTTCGTCTGTGCCGGCAAACATGCCGCCCAACATCACGGTGGAGGCGCCGGCCGCCAAGGCTTTGGCCACATCGCCGGAGAAGCGGATGCCACCATCGGCAATCAGCGGCACGCCGGTGCCTTTGAGCGCCTCGGCCACATTGTGAATCGCCGTCAGCTGAGGCACGCCCACGCCGGCCACGATGCGGGTGGTGCAAATCGAACCCGGGCCGATGCCCACTTTCACTGCGTCTGCCCCGGCAGCCACCAAATCGCGGGCTGCCTGTGCGGTGGCGATGTTGCCGCCGATGACTTGCACTTGCGGGAAGCGTGCCTTCACCCATTTCACGCGGTCAAGCACGCCTTGGCTGTGGCCGTGTGCGGTGTCCACTACAATCACGTCCACCCCGGCAGCCACCAAAGCGGCCACGCGTTCGTCGGTTTCCGGGCCCACACCCACCGCCGCACCTACGCGCAAGCGGCCGTCTTGGTCTTTATTCGCATAGGGGAATTCGGTGGTTTTCAAAATATCGCGCACCGTAATCAGGCCTTTGAGCTCGTCTTGGGCGTTTACAACCAAAACGCGCTCGACCTTATGCTGATGCATCAGTTCGCGCGCGTCTTCAATGCTGGTGCCTTCGGGTACGGTAACCAATTCGGCTCGGGGCGTCATAATGGCGGACACCGGTTGGTCGAGGCGGGTTTCAAAGCGCAAATCGCGGTTGGTAACCAAGCCCACCAGTTTGCCGTCCTGCACCACCGGCAAGCCGGACATCTGCCGCTTGCGTTGTGCACGCATTTCCAACAGCTGACCAACCAGCATTTCCGGTGCAATCGTTACCGGGTCTTTCACCACGCCGCTTTCGTGCCGCTTCACTTTGGCCACAGCCTCGGCCTGGCGTTTGATACTCATATTCTTATGAATAATGCCGATGCCGCCTTCCTGCGCCATAGAAATGGCCAAGCGCGCCTCGGTAACGGTGTCCATGGCGGCGGAAATCAGGGGCATATTAATGGAAATGTTGCGGGTGAGGCGGGTTTGCAGCGAGACGTGCTTGGGAAGCACTTGGGAATGGGCGGGAACAAGCAATACATCATCAAAGGTGTAGGCTTTTTCAACGATTCGCATGATTAAAACCTTCTTGTCGGTTGCTAATGATGCGGCCGCATTGTAGCAAATTTGTCGGCATTTAGTAAGCATCAACTACCAAGCATGACATTCGCACGCCAGTTGAAGTACAATGAAAACCGATTATGTAACCATATTCAACGGGAAGACCACCAAATGAATAAAAAATTAACCTTGCTGGCCGCCTGCGCCGCAACCATGCTGTTTTCAGGTAGCCTGATGGCAGAAGACGTTTACCAATGGAATGGCCGTAGCCCCACTTATTCCGATGTACCGAAAAACCTCATCCCCGCCAGTAGCAACATCGTAAATGTGCGCACCCAAACCTCGCGCCCTGCCGTTGCGCCTGCCGGCCATCAGCAAAACCAACTGCCGCAAGTGCAGAACAATAATGGTGAAATTTCCGCTACTGAACTGCAAGCTATGGCTGCCCAGAAACAGTTGGAAGAGAACCGGGCTCGGGATGAATCCAACCGTAAAGTACAAGAACAAAATGATGCCATACGCGCCAGTAACTGCAATGCCGCTCGCATCAACCTGCAACATGCACAAACTGCCCGTGTCCAAAACCGTGAACAGTTAGTGCAACAGTACCAAATCAACGTCAACCAATACTGTAACTAACGGCCAACTAAACCATCCGGTCTTGATTCAGCCGGCCGTTCGGTCTTGCCGTTTCACTTTCCAGCAAACCTTCGGCCATGTCTGATTTCGACCTGCATGCCATCATCGGCAACCTGCCCAACCTGCCCGGCGTTTACCGCTTTTCGGATAAGGATGGGCAGGTTTTGTACGTTGGCAAAGCCGTCAACCTCAAACGCCGCGTGGGCAGCTATTTTCAAAAAAACGACTTATCCCCGCGCATCGCCCTGATGGTGCGGCAGATTGCCCACATCGAAATCACGGTAACCCGCTCCGAAACCGAAGCGCTGATTCTCGAAAACAACTTCATCAAGGCCTTGTCGCCGAAATACAATATCCTGTTTCGCGACGACAAATCCTACCCCTACCTCATGCTCACCGGCCATGCCTTCCCGCAAATGGCCTACTACCGCGGCAGCCTGAAGAAAACCAACCAATACTTCGGCCCCTACCCCAACAGCTACGCCGTGCGCGACAGTATTCAGATTTTGCAGAAAGTTTTCCTGCTGCGCACCTGCGAAGACAGCGTGTTCGAACACCGCGACCGCCCCTGCCTGCTCTACCAAATCAAACGCTGTTCCGCCCCCTGCGTCGGCCATATTTCGCAGGAAGACTACCGCACCAGCGTGGAAGAAGCCGTCACCTTTCTCAACGGCAAAGCCGACCGCCTGCTGCAAAACCTCACCGCCAAAATGCAGCAGGCCGCCGAAACGCTCGATTTCGAGCACGCCGCCCGCTACCGCGACCAAATCCAAGCCCTGGGCAAAATCCAGAGCCAGCAGTTTATCGACAGCAACAACCCCAACGCCGCCTACAACATCGATATCCTCGCCCTCGCCACCGAACAGGGCGGCATCTGCATCCACTGGGTCAGTATCCGCAATGGCCGGCGCGTGGGCGAAAAAAGCTTTTTCCCCGACAGCCGCCACTTTGCCCCCGAAGAAGCCGCCGCCTATGGCGAAGCCTTCGTTGCCCAGCATTATCTCGGCCGCGACAAACCCGACATCATCATCAGCAACTTCAGGCTACCTGAAAACCTGCAAATCGCCCTAATCGAAGAGCACGGCAAACAAATCCGCTTTATTGCCAAAACCAGCGGCGAGCGGCGCGTGTGGCTGCAAATGGCCGAGCAAAACGCCCTGCTCGCCCTGCGCCAGAAACAGCAGCAAAACCAAAACCAAGAACAACGCGTCCAAGCCTTGGCCGAACTGCTGCAACTGCCCACCGCCGAGCTCAACCGCATCGAATGCTTCGACATCAGCCACACCCAAGGCGAAGCCACCGTCGCTTCCTGCGTGGTATATGAAAACCAAGGCATGCGCCCCGACCAATATCGCCGCTACAACATCAAAACCGCCAAAGCCGGCGACGACTACGCCGCCATGCGCGAAGTGCTCACCCGCCGCTACGGCAAACTGACCGAAGGCAACGAAGAAGACGGCAAATGGCCCGACCTGGTGCTGATCGACGGCGGCAAAGGCCAAGTGTCCATGGCGCAGCAAGTGTGGCAGGATTTAGGCATCCGCCTGCCCATGGTCGGCATTGCCAAAGGCCCCGAGCGCAAAGCCGGCCTAGAAGAGCTGATTATTCCGCACTTAGGCACCACCACCCAGCTCCCCCCGCACCATCCCGCCCTGCACCTTTTGCAAACCGTGCGCGACGAATCCCACCGCTTTGCCATTACCGGCCACCGCCGCAAACGCAGCAAAGCCCGCGTTACCTCCTCGCTGGCCGAAATCCCCGGCGTGGGCGACAAGCGCCGCCGCAGCCTGCTCACCCGCTTCGGCGGCCTGCGCGGCATCCAAGCCGCCAGCATCGACGACTTGGCCCAAACCGAAGGCATCAGCCGCGCCCTGGCCGAAAAAATCTACGAAGCCCTACACTGAAAGACCGCAACATGCCCTGGAACATCCCCATCCTGCTTACCTGGTCGCGCATCCTCATGATTCCGCTGTTCACCGCCCTTTTCTACCTGCCCGCCTCCTGGCGCGTGGGCATCCAAACCGTCAACACCTGCGCCGCCGCATTATTCGTGCTCGCCGCCGTGACCGACTGGCTCGACGGCTACCTCGCCCGCAAATGGAAGCAAACCTCCGACTTCGGCGCCTTTCTCGACCCCGTGGCCGACAAACTCATGGTGGCCGTCGCCCTCATCCTCCTCGTCCGCCTCGACCGCACCTGGGCCATCTGCGCCATCATCATCATCGGCCGCGAAATCACCATCTCCGCCCTGCGCGAATGGATGGCGCAGCTGGGCAAACGCAACAGCGTGGCCGTGGCCGCCATCGGCAAATTCAAAACCGCCGCCCAAATGGCCGCCATCACCCTGCTGCTGCTGCAAAGCTGGCCCGCCCTCGGCCTCGACTTCATCTGGCTGGGCAACGCCCTCATGTTCGCCGCCTGCGTGCTCACCCTGTGGTCGATGTTCTACTATCTCAAAATGGCCGCCAAAGAATTCAAACAGCCCCGCCCGCCCGAAGCTAGCTGAAACGCCACACGCACCATTAACCAACCCTGCCGAAGCCTCATATTTTCCAGGTAGCCTCTCACACAAAAGAGGCTACCTGAAAACATAAACAACCTTGCGCAGCCTATAACCATCCATGCGCCATTCAAATTTTCAGGTAGCCTTCTTCTGCAAAAGGCTACCTGAAATCTTGTATATATAGAAAGGGCTACCTGAACCCAAGCCTGCCGCCCGCCGGCACTTTTCAGGTAGCCTTTCCCACAAACGAATGTTAATATCCATTTACCAACCATCCAAGGTTGGCCACTCACCCACTCAAGCAAAGGATCAAGCCATGTTTGCAAAATCCCTGTTGAAACCCCTCTTCCTCACCGCCGCCCTGCTGATGCTCAACGGCTGCGCCACTTATGCGCTGTGGGAAAATCATGATTCGTCGCCAGACTACACCGTCTCAACCTCAACCCACACCGAAAACGACACCGTGGTCGGCTTCGCCCGTGTCAAGCCCGACAGCCAAAAACTGCCGCCCAACAGCATCGTCATGTTGGGCGAACGCTATATCTACGTGCTGACCAAAGGCAGCAACCCTCGGGCTGGAAGCGGCGAAACAGCCCGGGAAGTGGATTTGGGCGCGATTTTAAACGTGAAGCTGTCCCAACCCTTCCAAATGTACTCTCCTTCCGATGACGCCAAAAACTGCTGCAGTACCCCGCCTTGGGAAGGCTTCAGGCTGAACACCAGTCCGTCAGGGCAACGCTTCTGCAGCGCGGATTTCGATTTGGTTTATCAAGAAAACCCGCGCCTTTCCCCCGCCGAGCGCCGCCGCGAACTCGCCGAATTGCGACGGCTGCAATTCAGGCAGGTTACCGACAGCAAAGGCGCATCCCGCTATGCCCGCACGATTCGGGTGTGCGGCCGGCTCTACGCCCGCCCGAACGGTATGAACTACGACTACCGTTTTGAAACGCCGCTGCCCGTAACCATCAGTACCACAATAACCACAACCAAACCCGTTTCAACCATATCTGCGGGAGGGATTGGCCGCGCACTCGCCACCCCATTCACCGCCGCCCTCGATATCGTTACCTTACCCGTCAGCCTGCCTTTACTCTGGCTGGGCACAGGAATGCAAGAGCGCATGAAATTGTTTTAAACGCAAACAAAAGGGAGAGTTGCCGCTTGGCAGCCCTCCCTTTTTTCAGGTAGCCTTCTGCCATTGCATGATGGCTACCTGAAACGAGGTTTCGGCATTGCTAATCTACCGCTGAGCTTCTGCAAAGCAAAAACATCAAACCAACCATTCCCGAATCCATCTTCACTGATGAACAACCCGCCTGCCCTACTTATCATCCGCCCCGCCAATCGCATTCCCGCCGATGCCGAGCTATGCCATCGCACCGGCTGGCAACCCGTGCCCTTCCCGCTCATCCATATCCGGCCCGAAGCAAACGCGCTGGCCGGATTACCCACACAGTTGCAGCAAGCCTCAGCTGCCGTTTGGATAAGCCCTACCGCCGTGGAAACCGCCCTGCCGCTGCTTTCAGGTAGCCTCCTTCACAGCCTGTCGCAACCGCAAATCGCCGTAGGCAGCGGCACAGCCAAAGCCTTGCGGCAGGCCGGGTTTGCCCACATTGTTGCGCCCGGCGGTGGCCACGACAGCGAAGCCGTGCTCGCCCTGCCCGTGTGGCGCACGCTGAACCCCGGCGCGAATATCTTGATCGTGCGCGGCGCACATGGCCGCAACCTGTTGCCCGAAAGCCTGTGCCGGCGCGATTTTCAGGTAGCCTGTGCCGATATTTACCAACGCCAGCCGCTCACGCCTGATTGGGCGCTGTTTACCGTCGCACAGCCCGCCGCCGCGTGGATTACTTCTGCCGAACAAGTGCGCCTGCTGTTTGCCGCAGCACCTGCAAGTCTAACCCAGCAGCTGCAATCCTTGCTATACTTCGCCCATCATCCGCGCATTGCCGAGGCACTGAGCCAAGCCGGCGCGGCACGCATCCGCCTGCTCAGTTCGGCTGCAGAGTTGGAAAACGCTTTAATTGCCGAACGGCAACACCTCACTCAGGCTACCTGAAAATTGAAATTCCAATGTGTGCAAACGCCGCACCGGCTTTCAGGTAGCCTCACAACCGATTGAATAATATGAAAGGAATAGCATGAGCCAACCGGAAAACGAATCCGTACCCGCCCCCCAGCCTCCCGCTCCCGCCCCGGCCAGCCCTGTTGCACCGGTGGTTGTTAAATCCGGCGGTAAAGGTTTGGGCGCGTTTGCCCTCGTGCTGGCCGTGCTCGGCCTGGGTGCCAGCGGCTTTTTGTTTGTGCAGGGGCAAAACCTGCTCAAACGCCAAGAAATCCAGTTCGATCAAAAAATTAACCAGGCTGCATTGGGCGAATCGCAAAACGCCGCGCTCCTAACCGATGCCGGCCGCAAGCTTCAAGATAACGAAGCCCTGATCAAGCAGCTGCAAAGCGATATGCAAACCCAGCAGGCTGAAGCCGCTGCCAACAACCGCGCCCTGCAAGAGCTGCTGAAAACCCGTAGCGACTGGGTGGTGGACGAAGCTGAAGCTGCGCTCAATCTGGCCGGCCAGCAGCTGGTGATTGCCGACAACGTGCCCGCCGCCGTGGCCGTGCTCGAAGGGCTGGATGCCCGTTTGGCGCGTTTCGAGCAGCCGCAGTTGCTGCCTTTGAAACAGGCCGTTAGCGCCGACTTGGCCAAACTGCGCCAGCGCCCCTTCACCGACACCGCCAACGCCGCACTGCGCTTAAGCCGTCTGGAAGCCGCCGTGGGCGCACTGCCGCTTTTGGCCGATTCCAGCCTGCGCCCGCCGCAAGCCGCCGCGCCCGCTGCTGTCTCGCCGAATGATCCGTGGTGGCGCCAAGCTTGGAACCGCACCCTCGGCGGCCTCAAAGGCATGGTGGAAATCCGCCGCCTCAATAGCACCGATGCGCTCCTGATGTCGCCCGAACAGGCGTTTTATGTGCGCGAAAACCTGCGCCTGCACCTGCTCTCCGCCCGCGTGGCCCTGATGCAGCGCCAAAACGATATTTACCAAAACGACCTGGCCGCCTCGGAAAATGCCGTGCGCCAATACTTTGACGCCGCCACCCCTGCTGCCCAATCCTGGCTGCGCGAAATTGCCCAGCTCAAGGCCATCCAGCCGGGCAGCGGCAACGTGGGCGACAGTCTCTCGGCCAGCCTGAAAGCCATCGCCGACTACCGCCAGCAGCGCCAAGGCGAAATCCTCGGCCAGCCTGAAGCCGCTTCCGAAGCCGCCGCTTCGCAGCCTGCCGTGCCCGTTTCCGCGCCCGCACCGGCCAGCCAGCCTACGCCGGCAGCCTCCGCCCCCGCGCTTCCTGCGCCGGCTCAGGCTTCCGCCACTCGCAAGGGGATTGAATCATGAAAGGCCTGATTTGGATTATCGTGCTGTTTGCCGCCGCAGTCGGCCTCACCATTGTCGCACAGCATTACAGCGGCAACGTGTATATCGTTATCGATCAAACCCAAACCCAGATTGCGGTCAACCTGCATTTGTTTGTGGGCGCCATGCTCGTGTTCGTGGTGCTGCTCTACCTGCTGCTGCGTCTGATTAACGGCATCATCAACATTCCCGGCCGCGTGCGCCGCTTCGGCCGCAGCCGCCAGGCACATCATGCCGAAACCGCGCTCAACAAAGCCGGCCTCGCCTACTTCGAAGGCAAATTCCAACACGCCGAGCAAGAAGCCGCCAAAGTGCTGGAAAACAAAGAAGCCGGCCACAACCGCACCCTCGCCCTGATGCTCGCCGTGCACAGCGCCGACCAAATGGGCGACGATGCCAAGCGTGAAGGCTACCTGAAAGAAATCGCCCAGCTGCCGCATAAGACCCAGCTCTCGCGCCACCTGCTCGAAGCCGAATCCGCACTCAACAGGCAGGATTATCCTGCCGCCGAAGCCGCCTTGGCCGCCGCCGCTGCCATCAACCCCAAGCTCACCCGCCTGGTGCGCCTGCAGCTGCGCTATATGTTCGAGCAAAACAACCCCTTGGAAGTGCTCGACCGCGTGGCAAAACTGGAAAAAGCTTCCGCCCTCAACGCCGCCGAAGCCGCCCAATACCGCGAATGGGCCTGGCGCGAACTCCTCGCCCTCGCCACCGACTACCCCGCGCTCAAAGCCTGCCTCGGCCGCATTCCCAAAGAAATGCAGGAAGGCGAACTCTGCGCCCCGATTGCCGAAAAAATGCTGCAAATCGGCCAGTATCCCCGCGTGGTGAAATGGGTGAAAACCCACTATCCTAAGCATCGCAATGCCCAGCTCCTGCCACCCATGATTGAAGCCGCCCGCTACCTCAGCCCGCGCGAACAGCAGAAAATCATGGATACCGTGGAAGGCTGGCTGCACGACGCCCCGCAAGATGCCGCCCTACTGCTGCACCTCGGCCAAATGGCCTACGCCAAACAACTGTGGGGCAAAGCCCAAGGCTATCTCGAAGCCAGCCTGCAAGCCCAAGCCACCCCGCAGGCACGCCTGGTGCTGGCCAAAGTGTTCGACGAAATGGACAAACCCGAGCAGGCCGAGCAGCAACGCCAGCTGGTGCTGACCGAAATCACTCCGGAAGACGACGAAACCGCTGCCGAATAAGGGCATACGGCAAAAAGGCTACCTGAAAACAGTCATGGCAGACTTTCAGGTAGCCTTTATATTGTTTCATCCCCTTTCAGCAGCCCGAGATCTTTGCCGCATCAGGCTACCTGAAAACGATGTTTCGGCGTAGCCGAAGCTGAGTTTCTGCGAAGCTAAAACCCAGCCCCGTTTTGCGCTAAAATACCCGCTTTCCATTCCTCCACAAGGCCGCCCGCCATGTCCCAGCAAACCGCACACTATCTCAAAGACTACCGCGCCCCCGAATACCTGGTGCCGCACATCCGTCTGAATTTCGATGTGTATGACGACCATACCGCCGTTACCGCCGAACTTTCCATCCAGCCCCAGCCCGATGCCGGCGGCACATTGGTGCTGCAAGGCTCGGCCGAGCTGGTTTCCCTCGAGCTCAACGACCAAAGGCTACCTGAAACCGCCTACACTTTAGAAAACAACACCCTATCTATCCCGAACGTCCCCGCCCAGCCCTTCAAGCTAAGCGTAGCCACTCGCCTTTATCCGCACCACAACAAATCCCTGATGGGGCTCTACGCGAGCGGCGGCAACCTCTACACCCAATGCGAACCGGAAGGCTTCCGCAAAATCACCTACCACCCCGACCGCCCCGACGTGATGGGCATCTACACCACCCGCATCAGCGCCGACCGCGCCCGCTTCCCCGTGCTGCTTTCCAACGGCAACCGCACCGGCCACGGCACACTGCCCGACAACCGCCACTGGGCCGAATGGCACGACCCCTTCGCCAAACCCAGCTACCTGTTCGCCCTCGTGGCCGGCGATTTGGTGTGCACCCGCGACAGCTTCACCACCCGAAGCGGCCGCCAAGTGGCGCTCGAATTCTTCACCCGCGCCGAAGATGCCGGCAAAGTGCGCTTCGGCATCGAATCGCTCAAACACGCCATGCGCTGGGACGAAACCCGTTTCGGCCTCGAATACGATTTGGATATTTTCATGGTGGTGGCCGTGGGCGACTTCAATATGGGCGCGATGGAAAACAAAGGCTTGAACATTTTCAACACCGCCTGCGTGCTGGCCGACAGCCGCACCGCCACCGATGCCGATTTCGAGCGCGTGGAAGGCGTCATCGCCCACGAATACTTCCACAACTGGACCGGCAACCGCGTTACTTGCCGCGACTGGTTCCAGCTCTCGCTCAAAGAAGGCCTCACCGTATTCCGCGACCAAGAATTCTCCGCCGACCGCGCCAGCCGCGAAGTCCGCCGGATTGAAAACGTATCCTTCCTGCGCGCCCACCAGTTCCCCGAAGACGCCGGCCCCACCGCCCACCCCGTGCGCCCCGCCAGCTATGTGGAAATGAACAATTTCTACACCCTCACCGTGTATGAAAAAGGCGCGGAAGTGGTGCGCATGTATCACACCTTCCTCGGCGAAGAGGGCTTCCAGAAAGGCATGAAGCTTTATTTCCAGCGCCACGACGGCCAAGCCGTTACCTGCGACGACTTCCGCGCCGCCATGGCCGATGCCAACGGCTTCGATTTCGAACAATTCGCCCTGTGGTACAGCCAGGCAGGCACACCGGTGCTGGATGTTTCGGGTAGCCTGCAAGCCGGCAACCGCTTTGTGCTGAACATCCGCCAAAGCATCCCGCCCACTCCCGATATGGCCGCCAAACAGCCGATGATGATTCCGCTCAAAATCGCCCTGTTCAGCGCCGACGAAGACACCTTCGGCCAGCCCGTCTCCTTCAGGCTACCTGAAAACGGACACACGCAAACCGAAGCCGTGCTCACCTTGCGCCAGGCCGAAAAAAGCGTTGCCCTGCAATTTGAAGGCAACTATCAACAAGTCGTCCCCTCCCTGCTGCGCGGTTTCTCCGCCCCGGTAAACCTGAACTACGCCTACAGCGAGCACGAACTCTCCGTGCTGCTCGCCTGCGACAGCGACCCCTTCGCCCGCTGGGAAGCCGCGCAAACCCTCTACCGCCGCGCCATCGCCGCCAACGAAGCCGCCCTGCTTTCAGGTAGCCCCCTGCCCGAGCACCACGCCCTGCTGCAAGCCATCGACTACGTTTTGCGTGCCGACATCAGCGCCGCCTTCCAAGCCGCCCTGCTCGCCATTCCCAACGAAGCCGAATTCTGGGCCGGCCGCCAAAACATCGATCCGCTCATCGTCCACCGCGCCCGCGAAGCCCTGCTCGACTTGATTGCCGCACACTTCGCCGACCAATTCGCCGCCCTCAACGCCGAAGCCCGCCGCATGGAAGAAGAGCAATCCGGCCTCGCCGAACCCTACGAATACCATCCGCAGCAAGCAGGCTGGCGCGCCCTGCGCAACGCCTGCCGCGCCTTCATCCTGCGCGCCCGACCCGGGCACATCGAACAAGTGGCCGCCAACTACAATCAAATGTCACGCAACATGACCCACGAATGGGGCATCCTCAGCGCCATCAACCACAACGATCGCCCCGAGCGCAACCGCCTGCTCGAACAGTTCGCCGCCAAATTCCACGGCGACGACCTCGTGATGTGCAAATACTTCAGCCTGGTTGCCACCAGCCACCGTGCCGACACCCCCGCGCAAGTGGCCGCCGTGCTCGAACACCCCGCCTTCAGCCTGGAAAACCCCAACAAAGCCCGCGCCCTGCTCGGCAGCTTCAGCCGCAACGTGCCGCACTTCCACGCCAAAGACGGCAGCGGCTACGCCTTCCTCGCCCACCAAATCGGGCGCATCGACCGCTTCAACCCCCAAATCGCCGCCCGCCTCGCCCAAGCCTTCAACATCTGCGCCCAGCTCGAACCGCAGCGCCGCAGCCTGATGCGCGCCGAGCTGCAAAAACTCGCCGAAAACCCCGCCCTCTCCAAAGACAGCGGCGAAATCATCGGCAAGATTTTGCAGGCTTCCGCATAAGGGGGAACACAACAAAAGGCTACCTGAAAACGAAGCTTCAACGAAGTTAAAACGCAACGAAGAGAAGTTTCTGCGAAGCTAAAGTTTCAGGTAGCCTTTAAACACAAATGCGCGAATAGCAGATATCTAGCCTATAACAAACCCACTCCACTTCTGCTACAGCATGGCGATACTTGCCATATCGCTGCACAATCGGCGGCTCACTGCACGTATCGAAGTGTTAATCCGCTATAAACAAAAAGGCTACCTGAAATTTCAGGTAGCCTTTTAACTCAAGTAACTAGAAAACTAGGATCTGCCCTATCGGCAGCATGCTCTGTACTTGCTCACGCGCAATGCCAAGCGCCGAGGATATAGGGCTGTTTCGCGCCGGTGGCGGTGCGGGGGTTGCCCGGCTCGCGGCACACGCGGCAGGCGGCGAGCCAGGCGAAGGCGGCGGCCTCCACCCATTGCGGCGGCAGGTTTAACTCGTTGGTGGTGGCGGTGCGGATGCCGAGCGGGGCGAGCCTATCGGAGAGCTCGGCCATCAGCACGGGGTTGAACACGCCGCCGCCGCAGGCAAACACTTCGCGCACGCCGGGAGCATGGGCGGCAATGGCGTCGGCGATGCTTTGTGCGGTGAGGGCGTTGAGGGTGCGCACGATATCGGCGGGGGCATAGCCGATCTCCGGCGGTGATGCGTTGGGTTTGCTGTTTTTCAGGTAGCCTTGCAGCCAATCGAGGGAAAACAAATCGCGGCCGGTGCTTTTCGGCGGGGTGCGGTGGAAATAAGGGTGTGCCAGCAGGGTTTGCAGCAACTCGGGAATCACGCGGCCGCTGCGGGCAAGGGCGCCGTCCCGGTCGCAGGCTTGGCCGAAACGGTGCTGCATATAGGCATCGGCCAGCATATTGCCAGGGCCGGTGTCGAAGCCGGCGGCATCGGCATGCGGTTGCAACACACTGATGTTGGCGATGCCGCCGATATTGAGCACCACGCGGCCATACTCCGGGCTGCCGAACACAGCCTGATGGAAAGCGGGCACGAGCGGCGCGCCTTGGCCGCCGCCGGCCATGTCGCGGCGGCGGAATTCGCCCACGGTGTCGATGCCGGTAAGCTCGGCCAAGAGTGGCAGGTTGATGAGCTGCACGGTGTAGCCGTGCTCGGGGGCATGGCGCACGGTTTGGCCGTGTGCGCCGATGGCGGCGATATCGCGCGGGGCAAGCTTTTGCTGCACCAGCAGGCCGTGCACGGCTTGAGCGTTGAGCGCGGCCAACTCTTGCGCGAGCACTTCGCTGCGGTGGATTTCGTTGCTGCCTGGGTTTTGCAAATCCAGCAGGCGGCGGCGCAAATCATCGCTGTAGGGCACGGCAAAATGGCCGAGCGCGCCCTGCCAGCGCGTACCGTCAAAAGCTGCCAGCACGGCATCTACGCCGTCCATGCTGGTGCCGGACATCAGGCCGATATAGTATTGGGTCATGGTGCGGACTTTGTGGGAAAGACGGCGGCATTATATAGCGAACGGCAGCTGTTTTCAGGTAGCCCCATTGGAGGATTGGACTATAATGCCCGTACTGCTTTCAGGTAGCCTCTGCTGCGATAAGGCTACCTAGAACTGGAAGCATTTCACTGTTATCTTTATTAAAGAGGAGGAATTATTATGGCAAGAGTTACAAAAGACCAATATATCAAAGCTTATGAAAAGGCTGTTTCGGTATACAAAGGAGAATGTACAAGAATAGGCGGAGCAAAATATCTGCATGAAAAATATGGGATTAACAAATCAACTGCAGATGAGTTTATCAATAAATATAGGTGTATGCGTGAAGGGAAATCCTTTTCCAGAGGTGCAAGCATTGAAGCAATAGCCTATTTCTTAAATGAAATTCATACAGATAATGATGATGATGCCTTACTAACGGCTATCCGCTCGGTATATCTTCATATCAAACAATCTAAATCCTCCATGCCAGGCTTCGTAGGATGCTAGAAGAATTTGAACAAAAAGTCCCTAGCAGTTTAGATACATTAGCCGATGAAGAACACAAAAAGGTTGTCGAATCACTGAAACTAAGTTCGGAAGAGCGTAGAAAAAGATTAGCAACGGCATCAAAAATACCGGAAAAAGAATATATCAGAGTGGCACGATTTAAAAGAAATTCGGATGTTGTAGCTGAAGTTTTGAAAAGAGCAGAAGGAATTTGTGAAATATGTAAAAATCCTGCTCCTTTTATCAGGAAGTCAGACAGCGAACCGTACCTGGAAGTTCATCACAAAGTCCGGTTAGCAGATGGCGGAGAAGATAGCGTAGAAAACGCTATAGCTATCTGTCCTAATTGCCACCGCAATGAACACTACGGAGTCTCAAAATAAAATATAGGAAAGTAGGAAAATTAAAATGTCCCACCAAAAAACCTGGTCCGGCCGTTTCAACGAGCCCGTGTCCGAACTCGTCAAACAATACACCGCCTCCATCAACTTCGACCAACGCCTCGCCCGCCACGACATCCAAGGCTCGCTCGCGCACGCGCAGATGCTGCACGAAGCCGGCGTGCTCTCCGCGCAGGATTTGGCCGACATCCGGCGCGGCATGGCCGAAATCCAAGCCGAAATCGAAGCAGGCAGCCTGCAATGGTCGCTCGATTTGGAAGACGTGCACATGAACATCGAACGCCGCCTCACCGACAAAATCGGCGACGCCGGCAAACGCCTGCACACCGGCCGCAGCCGCAACGACCAAGTCGCCACCGACATCCGCCTGTGGCTGCGCGACGAAATCTCCACCATCCGCCGCCTGATTAAAGATTTGCAGGCTGCCCTGCTCGATTTGGCCGAACAAAACGCCGCCACCGTCATGCCCGGCTTCACGCATTTACAGGTAGCCCAGCCCGTCAGCTTCGGCCACCACCTGCTCGCCTATGTGGAAATGTTCGGCCGCGACGACGAACGCATGGCCGACTGCCGCCGCCGCACCAACCGCATGCCGCTGGGCGCCGCCGCACTGGCCGGCACCACCTTCCCCGTCCGCCGCGAAACCACCGCCGCGCTGCTGGGCTTCGAGCAAATCTGCCAAAACTCGCTCGATGCCGTGTCCGACCGCGACTTCGCCATCGAATTCACCGCCGCCGCCTCGCTCGTCATGGTGCATTTGAGCCGCCTGTCCGAAGAACTGATTTTGTGGATGTCGCCCCGCTTCGGCTTCATCGACATCGCCGACCGCTTCTGCACCGGTTCCAGCATCATGCCGCAGAAGAAAAACCCCGACGTGCCCGAACTCGTGCGCGGCAAATCCGGCCGCGTCATCGGCCACCTCACCGGCCTGATTATGCTGATGAAATCTCAGCCCCTGGCGTATAACAAAGACAATCAGGAAGACAAAGAGCCGCTCTTCGACACTGTGGACACGCTCATCGACACGCTACGGATTTACGCCGACATGATGCGCGGCATCACCGTGAAACCCGAAGCCATGCGCGCCGCCGTGCTGCAAGGCTTCGCCACCGCCACCGATTTGGCGGATTATCTGGTCAAAAAAGGCCTGCCCTTCCGCGACAGCCACGAAGCCGTCGCCCAAGCCGTGCGTCACGCCGAACAGGCTGGCTGCGGGCTGGAAGACCTGCCGCTCACCGTGCTGCAAGGTTTCAGCGCATTGATTGAAAACGACGTTTACCAAGTGCTCACGCCCGAAGGCAGCCTGAATGCCCGCAACCACTTGGGCGGCACCGCGCCGGAGCAGGTGAAGTTTCAGGTAGCCCGCTGGCGGGAGCTGCTGAAAGAAAATGCATGATGCATATCTTTCAGGTAGCCTGTTGCCGCCCCCGCTGCCTTGCACAAACTTTAGCGATATAATGCGCCCTTCACACCATCTTAATTAAAAAGGAAACATCATGACCGAAGCCCAACTCTCCGCCTGGGGTATGAAAATCGGCCTTAGCGTGCTGGTTATCTTCATCGGCTTCATTATTTGGGACTTGGGCAAAAAATCCGGCGCCAGCAAATTCGGCATGGCCGTGCTGTTTTTTGTGCTCGGCTTGGGCGTGATGGGCTTTTTGATGAAAGAAGTGTTGGTGAATGTGATTTTGAAGTAACCCGTTGGCAAGGCTACCTGAAACACAGATTTCAAAAGCAAGCCAGGTTTTTACGGAGCGGAAACGAAACTTCAACGAAGTTAAAACCACAGCCACATATTTTCAGGTAGCCTCAATATACATTGCTTCGGCCATTGCCGGAAACTATAACCGCCATTGCCGATGCACGGTCGGCCTTGTTATTTTGCGGCGAAACCCGTATCTTGCCTGCCATCTGAAATCCCTATCTGAAAGGAAAAAACATGAGCAACCAAATCATCCACACCTCCGATGCTGCCTTTGAAAAAGACGTATTGAAAGCCGAGCTGCCCGTATTGCTCGACTTCTGGGCTCCTTGGTGCGGCCCCTGCAAAATGATCGCCCCGATTCTGGACGACATCGCTGAAGAGTTCCAAGGCAAGCTGCAAGTAGTGAAGATGAATATCGACGAAAACGAGCAAACCCCCGCCCAATTCGGCGTACGCGGCATCCCCACCCTGATGGTGTTCAACGGCGGCCAGCGCGTGGCCACAAAAGTGGGCGCCCTGAGCAAAGGCCAGCTCACCGATTTCTTGAACGCTTCACTGTAATACCGCCTCATTCCGCCACCGCCGCATCTTCCGGCGGTGGCTTTCCTTGACAAGCCGCACTCAAGCTCCTAGAATGCCGCCGTTTTGCGCCCACCTCACTTTTGGCGCGCAGCCCCATTCTCCGGCTTATAACAGCCAAAACTCTTAAATCTTCCAAACTCATCCCCACACATATCCCCATTCCCCATTATCTGAACCGCGCGTTCATTTAATCAACTTATCCATTATTCAATACAAAACATAATCTTATGCACGTTTCCGAACTACAGACCCAGCACATTTCCAAACTTTTGGAAATGGCCGAACAACACGGCATTGAAAACGCCAACCGCCTACGCAAACAAGATTTGGTGTTCTCCATCGTCCGCCACATGATGAAACAGGGCGAAAGCTTCAGCTGCTCCGGCACGCTCGAAATCCTGCCCGACGGCTTCGGCTTCTTGCGCAGCACCGACACTTCCTATTTGGCCAGCCCCGACGATATCTACGTCTCGCCCAACCAAATCCGCCGCTTCAACCTGCACACCGGTGATACCATCGAAGGCAGCGTGCGCGTGCCCAAAGACAACGAACGCTACTTCGCCCTCGTGCGCCTCGACAAAATCAACGGCGACGACCCGGAAGTGTGCAAACACAAAATCCTATTTGAAAACCTTACCCCCCTCTTCCCTACCCGTCCGATCAAGCTCGAACGCGATATTAAGGCCGAAGAAAACATCACCGCCCGCGCCATCGATTTGGTTTCCCCCATCGGCATGGGCCAGCGCGCCCTTTTGGTGGCGCCGCCCAAAACCGGCAAAACCGTGATGCTGCAAAACATCGCCCACGCCATCACTGCCAACTATCCCGAAGTGGTGCTGATTGTGCTGCTGATCGACGAGCGCCCCGAAGAAGTAACCGAAATGACCCGCTCCGTGCGCGGTGAGGTGGTGGCTTCCACCTTCGACGAGCCCGCCGCCCGCCACGTTCAGGTAGCCGAAATGGTGATTGAAAAAGCCAAGCGCATGGTCGAACACAAAAAAGACGTGGTGATCCTGCTCGATTCCATCACCCGCCTGGCGCGCGCCTACAACACCGTCGCCCCCACCTCCGGCAAAATCCTCACCGGCGGTATGGACGCCAACGCCCTGCACCGCCCCAAACGCTTCTTCGGCGCCGCCCGCAACATCGAAGAAGGCGGCTCGCTCACCATCATCGCCACTGCGCTGGTGGAAACCGGCAGCCGCATGGACGACGTAATTTTTGAAGAATTCAAAGGCACCGGCAACATGGAGCTGCACCTCGACCGCCGCATGGCCGAAAAACGCGTGTTCCCCGCCATCAACATCAACAAATCCGGCACCCGCCGCGAAGAAATGCTCGTTTCCAACGACCGCCTGCAACGCATGTGGCTGCTGCGCAAATTCCTCCACCCGATGGACGACCTCGAAGCCACCGAATTCCTGGTGGGCAAACTCAAAGACAGCAAAAATAACGACGAGTTTTTCGAGCTGATGCGCGGCAAGTAAGTCCGCTGTATTTCAGGTAGCCTATAAGGCTACCTGAAACCCATTCCGCATTCGCCTAAAAGCCAGTTATCGCCGCTTCAACCCATAAAGAATACGAGGCCGCGAACCGTAGGCAGGTACAGCAAGGCGAGCCAACGCAGTAGTATTCTTGTTTGAAGTGACGATAAAATGACCACCCTCGACTACGCCGACAGCCGCACCCTGTGGCAAACCATCCTGGCCGAAACCGCCCAAGCCGCCCAAAGCGAGCCCATGCTCGCCAGCTTCCTGCACCAAACCGTGCTGCGCCACAGCAGCATCGACCGCGTGCTTGCCTTCCACCTTTCCAGCAAGCTCGCCAGCCCCGTGATGGACAGCCGCGCGCTCAACGAAATTTTCTTCCAAGCGCTCGACAGCGACACCCGTATTTCCAAAGCCATGCAGGCCGACATCGTCGCCTACTACGAACGCGATCCCGCCTGCGACGCCTACTACCTGCCGCTGCTCTACTACAAAGGCTTCCACGCTGTACAAGCCCACCGTATCAACCACTGGCTGTGGCAGCACGGCCGCAAAACCCTCGCCTACTTCCTGCAAAACCGCGCCTCTGAAGTATTCGGCATCGACATCCACCCCGCCGCCCGTTTCGGCCACGGCATCATGGTCGACCACGGCACCGGCCTTGTGGTGGGTGAAACCGCCGTTTTGGGCAACGACATCTCTATCCTGCACGGCGTTACCCTCGGCGGCTCCGGCAAAGAAGGCGGCGACCGCCACCCCAAAATCAGCGACGGCGTGATGATCGGTGCCAATGCCTCCATCCTCGGCAACATCCGCGTGAACGAATGCGCCAAAGTCGGCGCCGGCAGCGTGGTGGTGCACGACGTACCCGCCCACAGCACCGTAGTCGGCGTGCCCGCCCGCGTAATCGGCCAAGGCAACGTGCGCCCATCCGCCGATATGGATCAAAGCTTGGATTCATGATGGCCTATAAAGGCTACCTGAAAACAAACAGCACAGCTTTCTGCCCGGCCAACATGCCGGCAGATCATTTCAGGTAGCCCTTTCCGCCGGCCCGCCGCTGTATAATCCCCGCAACCCGCCCGATTGCACCCGCCCATGAAAGTCGCCTTTTTCTTTCTTTACCTCATCCAACTTTTGCCCTTCGCCGCCATCCAAAAGCTGGCCGACGCCATCGGCAGCCTCGCCTATTATGCCGTCGCCCCCCGCCGCCGCATCGGCGAAATCAATCTGCGCCTGTGCTTCCCCGAATTAAGCGAGAAACAGCGCAAAACCCTGCTCAAACGCCACTTCCGCCACATGGCCAAACTCATTCTCGAATATGGCCTCTATTGGTATGGCAGCGCCGAGCGGCTCAAATCCCTTGTCCACTACCAAGACAAACATCATCTCGACAACGAGCTCGCTGCCGGGAATAAAGTTATCCTGCTTTACCCCCACTTCACCGCCTTCGAGCTCGCCGTGTACGCACTCAACCAAGACGTGCCGCTCACCAGCATGTATTCCCACCAGAAAAACCCCGTGCTCGACCAGCAAATCCTGCGCGGCCGCCACCGCTACAACAACGTCTTCCTCATCGGCCGCACCGAAGGCCTGCGCGCCATCATCAAACACCTGCGCGCCGATCCCGCCCCCTTCCTCTACCTGCCCGACCAAGACTTCGGCCGCAAAGATTCCATCTTCGCCGACTTCTTCGGCATCCCCACCGCCACCATCGCCGGCCTCTCCCGCATCGCCGCCCTTACCCAAGCCAAAGTCGTGCCCGCCATCCCCACCCGCCAGCCCGACGGCCACGTTATCCTGCGCTTCTACCCCGCCTGGGAAAACTTCCCCAGCGAAGACGTGCAAGCCGACGTACAGCGCATGAACGACTTCATCGAAGAGCGCGTGCTCGAACAGCCCGAACAATACTTCTGGCTGCACAAACGCTTCAAAACCCGCCCCGAAGGCAGCCCCGATTTCTACGCCAAATCCGGCCGTGCCTAACCATATAGGCCATTGGAAAGCAATCCTCAACGGTCTGTTCTCAACCCACTCCGGCAAAAAGGCTACCTGAAAGCATCAGCTTCAACGAAGTTAAAACAAGCTCTGAGAGTTTCTACGGCGCTGAAATTCCAGGTAGCCTCTTCTCATGCTCACCCCAAGCCCGGCCCGCGTTATAATCCACTCTCATCAATCACACCGAAACCACCGCCATGACCCCTACCCTAGAGCTCGACCTCACCGGCCTCAAATGCCCCCTGCCCATCCTCCGCGCCAAAAAAGCGCTGGCCACCTTAGAAACCGGGCAGATCCTTTCCGTGCGCGCCACCGATCCCGGCGCTCCCGACGACTTCGCCGCCTTCTGCCGCCAAACCGGCCACCAACTGCTCGCTTCCGGCACGGATAACGGCGTGTTCGTTTTGGTGATCCAACACAAATAGCCCGGCTTTACCGCAATATCGTTTTAACCAACTTTGCAACACAGTTTCAGGCAGCCTTATCCGCCCGGCATCCAAAGGCTACCTGAAAATATAACGCTCCAAATCACGAAAGCCTCCCACCATGCAAACCCTCACCCTCCTCCGCCCCGACGACATGCACCTGCACCTGCGCGACGGCGACACCCTGCGCCACGTTTTGCCACACACCGCCCGCCAGATGGGCCGCGCCGTAATCATGCCAAACCTCAAGCCCCCGGTGATTAGCGTGGCCGATGCCTTGGCCTACCGCGAACGCATCCTCGCCGCCCTGCCCGCCGGCAGCCGCTTCCAACCGCTGATGACGCTCTATCTCACCGACCACGCCACCCCCGCCCTGGTGCGGGAAGCCAAAGCCGCCGGCATCGTTGCCTTCAAACTCTACCCCGCCGGCGCCACCACCAACTCCGACAGCGGCGTAACCGACCTGTTCAAACTCCTGCCCGTGCTCGAAGAAATCGCCGCCCAGGATATGCGCTTCCTGGTGCACGGCGAAGTAACCGACCCCGCCATCGACATCTTCGACCGCGAAGCCGCATTCATCGAGCGTATCCTCCTGCCCGTGCTGGATAAAGTGCCCTGCCTCAAAACCGTGTTCGAGCACATCACCACCGCCGAAGCCGCCCGCCTCGTGTGCCAAAGCGGCGACAACCTCGCCGCCAGCGTTACCCCGCAGCACCTGCTGCTCAACCGCAACGACCTCTTGGTGGGCGGCGTGCACCCGCACCACTACTGCCTGCCCGTGCTCAAACGCGAAAGCCACCGCCAAGCCCTGCTCGAAGCCGTATCCGGTGCGCAAGCGCACAAATTCTTCCTCGGCACCGACTCCGCGCCGCACCCGCAACACGCCAAAGAAAATGCCTGCGGCTGCGCCGGCATGTTCAGCGCCGCCACCGCCATCGAGCTCTACGCCGAAGCCTTCGAGCAAATCGGCGTGCTCGACAAACTCGAAGCCTTCGCCTCGAAAAACGGCGCCCGCTTCTACGGCCTGCCGGAAAACACCGACACCATCACCTTGGTGAAACAAGCGCAAACCGTGCCCAACAGCTTCCCCATCGGCAACGGCGGCAACCTCGTCCCCATGCGCGCCGGCGGCAGCGTGGCGTGGACGATGCAATCGTAAGCCCTGTTCGATCTGATTTTGATACAAAAAAGCTACCTGAAATTTTTCAGGTAGCCTTTTCTATTACGGCAACGATGTGCTATTCAAACTCCGCCCACACCGGCGCATGGTCGCTGGGGCGTTCCAGCGCGCGCGGGGCGGTGTCTACACCGGCG
The DNA here is from genome assembly GCA_963515595.1 of uncultured Eikenella sp. Taxonomy (GTDB): domain Bacteria; phylum Pseudomonadota; class Gammaproteobacteria; order Burkholderiales; family Neisseriaceae; genus Eikenella. Next base: position 48,916 of record CAUPYH010000002.1, read on the forward strand.
GCGGCAAGGCGCGGCAGCAGGGCTTGGCTGGCGAGGATGTGGTCGATGCGCAGGCCGAGTTTGCGGCGGAACATATTCATGCGGTAGTCCCACCAGGTGTAGAGCGGTTCGGCGGGGTGCAGGCGGCGCAGGCTATCGGTGAGGCCGAGGTCGAGCAGGGTTTGGAACCAGGCACGCTCTTCGGCGGAACAGAGGATTTTGCCCTGCCATTTTTCGGGGTCGTACACATCCAAATCGGCGGGGGCGATGTTGAAATCGCCGAGCAGCACCAATTCCGGGTATTGCGCCAATTCGCTGCGGATAAATTCGGCCAGCGCAGCAAACCATTGCTGCTTATAGGCAAATTTTTCGCTGCCCACGGCTTCGCCGTTCACGCAATATACGTCCACCACACGCACGCCGCCGATAGTGGCGGCAATCACGCGCCGCTGCGGGTCGTTGGGCAGGGCGGGCAGGCCGGTGTGCACGTTTTGCGCTTCTTCTTTGCTGAGGATGGCCACGCCGTTGTAGGTTTTCTGCCCGCTCCACACGGCGCGGTAGCCGAGCATTTCGAAGGCGGAAAGCGGGAACTGGTCTTGATCCAGCTTGAGCTCTTGCAGGCAGAGTACGTCAGGCTGATGCTGAATCAACCAGTCGCTCACGTGCGGCAGGCGCACTTTGAGGGAGTTTACGTTCCAAGTGGCGATTTTCATGGCGTTTGCTTTCGGAATGAGTTTTTCAGGTAGCCTGCATCGATAGTGAGGCTACCTGAAAATATGCGCTTCAACGGAATTGAAACATTGGCTGGCGGTTTACTCGGCTTCGTCTATCCAAGCCTGTTGCACGGCTTCGAGAATGCGCTCGCCGCAACGCTGCGGGTCGTCATCAAACTCGGGCAAATCGAGGATGAGCTGGCGCAGCTGGGTGAAGCGGACGGTTTTCGGGTCGATGTCAGGATGGCGGTCGAAGAGTTCTTCGGCAATGCGTTGGGTGTCGGTCCATTTCATGATGAGGCTACCTGAAACTAGATGTGTACGGCCGGCGGCTGGGGAGCTCCTGGCTTAATGATGTTCGCGGGCGTGGTTGATGGTGTATTTGGGAATTTCCACCACGAGGTCTTCGCCGGCCACTTTGGCCTGGCAGCTCAAGCGCGATTCGGCTTCCAAGCCCCAGGCTTGGTCGAGCAGGTCTTCTTCGATTTCGCTGGGTTCTTCCAGGCTGTCGAAGCCTTGGCGCACGATCACGTGGCAGGTGGTGCAGGCGCAGGATTGCTCGCAGGCATGTTCGATTTCGATGCCGTTGTCGAGCAACAGGCTGCAAATGCTTTCGCCTTCGGGTGCGTTTTCGATGATTTTGCCTTCGGGGCACAATTCGCTGTGCGGCAAGACGGTTACTTTGGGCATGGTGTGTGCTTTCTTAGCTGAATTTTTGAGGGGCATATTGTAACGGAAAAGGCTACCTGAAAACAGTTGATTGCTTTTCAGGTAGCCTCTATTGCAACGGGGGCTTACAGCTTGCCGCCGCCCACGCCGTTGGCAATTTCGCGCACCGCGCTCACATACAGGCGGCTGTGGTTGTATTGCCAAACGGCGAAGAAATTGTTGAGGCCGATATAGTAATCATACTGGCCGGGCGCGGTTTCCAGGCGGAACAGCACGGCTTTTTCGTGGTCGGCCACTTCCTCCAGCGGCGTTACCCCCATCCGACGCAGCTCGCCCACGGTTTTATTCAGCGCGGTTTTTTCATCAATCAGCGCCAGCAATTCCGGCGTGGGCACCATCGACACCGGCACCATCACCTTGCCGCCGCGCTGCCAGCCGTGCGCCTTCAGATAGTTGGCCACCGAAGCCGCCACATCCGGCACGCTGCCCCAGATGTTGCGCTGGCCGTCGCCATCGTAATCCACCGCCCATTTGCGGTAGCTCGACGGCATAAACTGCGGCATCCCCATCGCCCCGGCATAGCTACCGGTGAAGCTGAACGGATCGCGTCCTTCTTCTTTGGCCATCAGCAGGAATTCATGCAGCTCCTGCTGGAAAAACTCGCCGCGGCGCGGATAGCCGAACGCCAACGTGGGCAGCGAATCGGCCAGGCGGAAGCTGCCCATATTGCTGCCGTAGTTCGTTTCGATGCCCACAATCGCCACCAATACTTCCGCCGGCACGCCGTATTCACGCGCCACTTGGTCGAGCACTTGGCGGTATTGCTGGTAGAAACGGCGGCCGCCGTTGATTTTGCCCGCGCCGGCATTGCCGCTGCGGAACTCATACCACGGACGCGACGTGCCGGGGCGGTTCATGATGTTGACAATATTGCCCTTATACACCGACTGCGCGAAAAACTGCTGCAACTGGCCTTCGCCCATCACGCCCAACCCGGCCTGCTGCCGGATAAAACGCTGCACTTCGGCATTTTGGCTGAACCCGGTTTCCGACACCGGCAAGGCCGATGCTTCCGGCACCGCCTTCTGCGCCTCCGGCACAGGCGCAATCGGCTGCTCGCTGCTGCATGCGGCCAACACAAACAAAACAGCTAAAGCGGGGGCAAATTTCAATTTCATCATGATTTCCAAGCAAACAAACAATGCATGAAGTGTAGCACAGGCAGCCAACCCGGCGCGAATGCAAAGGCTACCTGAAAACTTTCAGGTAGCCTTTAACGCTTGCCGGTCAAGCAGCTAACGTCTTGCCACCGCGGCCGTGGCCAGATATTGCTGTGCCCCGGCGGCAATGGCGCGGGCGGCTTTTTGGCGGAACTGGCTGCTGGCCAGCATCCGCTCTTCGGTGGGATTCGAAATGAAGGCGGTTTCCACCAAGATCGACGGAATATCCGGCGCCTTGAGCACGGCGAAGCCGGCCTGATCCACATGGCCTTTGTGCAAGCGGTTGATTTTGCCCATTTCGTCGAGCACTGATTTGCCCAGGCGCAAGCTATCGTTAATGGTGGCGGTTTGCACGAGGTCAAACAGCGTGTGGTCCACCTGCCGGTTGCCGCTCACGCGGATGCCGCCGATTTGGTCGGAGGCATTTTGCGATTGCGCCAGCCAACGGGCGGCGGCGCTAGTGGCTCTGCCCCGGCTTAAGGCATACACGCCGGTGCCGCGCGGCTGCGGCGTGGTGAAGGCATCAGCATGAATCGAAATGAAAATATCGGCTTTGCGGCTGCGCGCCTTGGCCACGCGCACACCCAACGGGATAAACACGTCTTCGTTGCGCGTCATGTACACCTGATAGCCGAGCCGCTCCATTTCGCGTTTGGCTTCGCGCGCAATCGAGAGAACCACGTCTTTTTCGCGCAAGCCGCTGGGGCCGACCGCGCCGGAATCTTCACCGCCGTGGCCGGGATCGAGCATCACCACCAGCTTGCGGTTGCCGCGCCGGTTGCCACCGGCATGGTTTTGCACCGGCGGCACGCTGGTAGTTTGCGCCTGCGCGGTGGCGGTACCATCTTGGCGGATACGGCCGTTGGTGTAGTCTTGCAGGAGCGCCATCAGCGGGTCGTTGGCTTCCTGCGCCAGCGCCACAGCCTGGGTGGGATAGAGGTCGATCACCAAGCGGTGTTTGAAATTGGCCACCGGCGTGAGTGCGAACACTTGCGGGTTCACGGCAGTTTTCAAATCCATCACCACGCGGATGGTGTCGGGGTTGAACTGCCCCACGCGGATGCCGGCCACATACGGATCGCTGCGGCTGAGCTTCTGCGGCAGGCTCTGCACCACGCTATCGAGGCTCGCGCCCTGAATGTCCACCACCAGGCGGCGCGGGTTGTCCAGCAGGAAATATTTATGCTGCAGAGGGCGGATGGATTCGAGCGTAGCGCGGGTGTAGGAAGAGGCCGGCCAAATGCGCACGGCCACAAACTGCGGCGTGCCGTGCGCTTCGCCCGTGGGCACAATGCTCAGGAGCAGCAGGCCGGCGCCGCTGCTTAAGAAAGTTCGGCGGGTAAGTTTTGCCATAATTCGATGAGTTGCTTGCCTTTTTCGGAATCGGCGGAAAGGGTGCAGACACGGCCGCCGCCGCTGTTTTGCAGCGCGATACGCAAATCGGCTGCGGGCACGAAACCTGCAGCGCGTTGCGGCCATTCGATGAAATGGAGTGCGGGCTCGGCAAACAGTTCGCCCAGCCCGGCATCTTCCCACTCTTCCGGCGCGGCGAAGCGGTATAAATCGAAATGATTTACCGCCAGGCCGTTTGGCCGGTAGCTTTTCACAATGGCATAAGTGGGGCTTTTCACTGCACCCGCATGCCCAAGCCGGCGCAAAATAGCGCGCACCAGCGTGGTTTTGCCCGCGCCCAAATCGCCTTCCAACCACACCACCAGCGGGGCGGCCAAATCGGGCGCGATGCGGTTGCCGAAGGCTTCGGTGGCGGCTTCGCCATTGAGAAAGAGAGAGAGAGATTTTTGCATGCGGCGGATTATAACCTGAAATACTGTTGGGAAAGTTTAAGCCATGCGGCTTTCAGCCAGCCTGTTGCTGCTGTTTTGGCAGCTTTTCAGGTAACCATAACTGAGGCTACCTGAAAAGCTGATTTCATTCTTTTGTGAGATACAGCTGTAATATTTCATACAGCACCGCTTCACCCTATAGGGAATTCATTGTTGCAGTTAAAGCCAGGCGGTTTCCGACTGCTTCATGTTTCAGGTAGCCTCTTCTCCGTTTTCGGTAACCTGTTCACTCTCCGGCCGGGCATGCTCCGCCTCCCATTGCTCAAACCATGCAGCCACCACGGCATCCACTTCCTCCATACCCTGTTTTTTCAGGCTGGAAAACAGTTGCACCCCCACCGCTTGCCGCTCGGCAAAAGGCTGGAGGGCGCGGCGCACGGCAGCGAGGGTTTTAATCTGCTCGTTTTTGGAAAGTTTGTCGGCTTTCGCCAACAAAATATGCACGGGTTTGCCGGTGCTGGCAAAAAATTCCAGCATTTGCTTGTCCAGCTCCTTGAGCGGATGGCGCGCGTCCATCACCAACACCAGCCCGATAAGCTGGGCACGGGTTTGCAGGTAGCCGCCAAGCAGCTGCACCCAATGCGCGCGCACGGCTTCGGGCACTTGGGCGTAACCGTAGCCGGGTAAATCCACCATATAGTGCCCATTAGCCAAGCTGAAGAAGTTGATATGCTGGGTGCGGCCTGGAGTTTTGGAAACATAAGCCAGGCGGGTGTGGGCGGTGAGCGTATTGATAGCGCTGGATTTACCGGCATTGCTGCGCCCTACGAAGGCAATTTCAGCAGGGGTATCGGGCAGGTCTTTTAAGTGATTAACGGTGGTATAAAATTTAGCGTTTTTAAAAAGCGGCATGGCTGGAACAAAAAGTAAAATTTAGTATAGAATACCACGTTTATAAAAACAGAGTATTGGGCGGCGGCCTCCTGCCCCGCCGATTTGGAGCATATACATGAAACACACTACCCTAGCCGGCCTGCTGCTGGCCGTTTCCGGCTTCACCTTGGCTGCACCGCCCGCCGCCGACATGAACAACGGCAAGCGGGTGGTTGATACGGTGTGCGCTGCCTGTCACGGTGCAGACGGCAACACCAATATCGCCACCTATCCGCGCCTGTCGGCCCAACATCCCGCCTACATCATCCAGCAAACCCTAGCCATCAAAAACGGCGACCGCAACACCGGCGCAGCCGTTACCATGCGCCCGCTGGTACAAAACCTGAACGACAAAGACATCTCCGATGCTGCCGCCTACCTCACCCGCCAAATCCCGAAATCCGGCGAAAGCAATCCCAAAGAAAATCCTGAACTGGGTGCGCGCATTTTCCGCGGTGGCTTGCCGGCCAAAGGTTTGCCGGCCTGCATGTCGTGCCACGGCCCTGGCGGCGCAGGCATTCCGGGCAATCAAACCCTGAAAGACGGCGCAGTAGCCTACCCGCGCCTGGCCGGCCAACACAAATCTTATGTAGTGGACCAACTGCGCTCCTATCAAAGCGGCCAACGCACCAACTCCATCATGGGCGACATTGCCAAACGCATGAGCAACGAAGAAATGGATGCTGTAGGCAACTTTATTCAAGGTTTGCAATAAGCCGTACCATTCCGTCCGGCCGTATTCCGCAATGGATACGGCCGGATTATTTTGCAGCGGATGGAATTGAAACCCATGTGACGGTGGCTCGCCTTGTCCTGATTTAAATTTCATCATAGCCAGCCTTTTGCCGGTTGGCATAATTTACATTTTTTCACGCAGCCCTAATTTTCCGCTAAGCTTGCCTGCCTATAATGCAAGCCATCAACTCAGGCAACACCGGTTGTCGCTTTTACCTCCCCCCAATCTTGAATAAAGGAAAAAACCATGAAAAACGCTCTGCTCCTCACCGCCCTATTGGCCGTATCCGCCACCGCTTCTGCCGGCTTCTCCGAAAATGGCCAAGCACCTGGCTACCAAAACAGCGTAACCCGCGTTTCTGCACTGCGCAGCGTGCCGGACGACAGCTACGTTACCTTGGAAGGCTACATCGAACGCCAAGTGCGCCACGAACACTACATCTTCCGCGACGCCAGCGGCCGCATCGAAGTGGAAATCGATAACGATGTATGGCGCGGCTTGAACGTTACCCCACGCGACAAAGTGCGCCTCGAAGCCGAAATCGACCAAGACTGGCACGGCACTGAAGTAGACGTAAAAGCCGTTACCCGCATCCAGTAAGCAATGAGGCTACCTGAAAGCGAAGCTTCAACGCAGTTAAAATGAACGAAGTGAGTTTCTGCGAAGCTAACGCGCAAGCTTCAAGTTTAAACAAACACATTGAGTTTCGCTTAAACTGCCGCTATATTTTTCAGGTAGCCTGTTTCGTTTTCTCCAATCTCTTAAACTGTGAAAGGAAAGCCAATGTCCGCACGCAAATCCTCCCTCCTGTTGCTGGCAGCCACCATCATGGCCGTTTCCCTGCCCGCCCTGGCCGACCACGACGATTACGATGATGACGACTACCATCACCATCGCTACTCACAAGAGCATCGGGCACGCCGCAGCCATCAGCCCAGCCGCTATCGGCAGGCCGGCTATATTTCGAGCACCCGCGCCGCCAATATCGCCGCCCGCCACACCCGTGCCCGCGTAACCGACGTGGACCTCACCACCTGGCGCGGCCGCCGCGTGTATGAAGTGGATTTAGACGGCCGACGTGGCGATTATGAAGTGATTGTGGATGCCCGCAGCGGCCGCATCCTCTCTTCCAAATTCGATCCCGACGATTAAACCGCTTACCTATCCGATGGATAAAGGCTACCTGAAAACGAGCAACACAAGTTTTCAGGTAGCCTTTATTTCCACCCAAGCAAGGGCAAAGCCGCACTCACTCAATCCGATAATGCAGCATACGGCTGCTTTCGCGGATAACGCGCACTAGGCGCATAATCAGGCTGGAAACGAAGCCGATGCGTTTCCACTCAGCCGGAAAGTCGCCCACGATATAGTTGTTGGAAATAAAGCGCAAATTGTCTGCCCATTGCTCCGGTTCGCGTTCGTTGTCGCAAAAGGATTCAAAGCGGGCGCTAACGTGCTTCATGGCATCGTGGCGGGCAGAGTTTTTGACTGTCCAGCTGTTGCACATATCGAAGGCGATTTCACTGCCGTGGAAACGGGCGGCCAGGTCTTGGAACAGGCCGCGCACCATGTCGTTGGAAAAATACATCAGCACGCCTTCGATCACAAACAGGAATTGGGCATCAGGGTGGCGGGCATGCAAATCGTCCATCCACTTGGTGTCGAAGGCGGAGGCGGCAATCAGGGTTTCGTTGCTTTGCGGCGGCAGGATGGCACGCCGCCATTGAATCACGTCTTCCAAATCGAGCTGATAAAACGGCACGCCGTCTGCTGTGCTGCCGATACGTTCGCGGCGGCTGTCCAGCCCGCAGCCCAGGATGACCACCACAGGATTGCTTTGGCGGCGGATGAAATCGGCGGTGAGCTGGTCGAAATAGCGGGCTCGGATGGCTGTGCCGATGAGGGTGGGCTTGGCACGGTCGAACTTGGCAAAATCATAGTCGATCTGCGGCACCAGCCGGCAAGCAGCGGGATCGATAAGGATGGGGTTGGCCTGCTGGGAGGCACGGTATTTCATATAGAGCGGAATCAGCAGGGTTTCGCTGATGGCGTTTTCGATTTTAATCATAGCGTTCTCCTGGGTATTACACCAAATAAAAGGCTACCTGAAAGAATTTCTGCAAAGTTACAACGAGGCTGCCGCAAAATAAAAACAGAGGCTACCTGAAAATAATTATCAGGTAGCCTCATTATACGCCTATCGCCAATGCCCTGGCTTTCCCTATGGCACAAGCTCACTTTGTATGAAAAAACAATTACTTCATCGAAATATATTCAACACGCATCAGCCGTAGCGTTTCTGAAATTCACGCATAAATTCAATTAACGCCTCCACCCCTTGCAAGGGCATGGCGTTGTAGATGCTGGCACGCATGCCGCCCATGCTCTTATAGCCGCCCAGCAGGCGCAGGCCGCGGGTGGTGGATTCTTGAACGAAGAGTTCGTCCAATTCCTTGTTGCCGGTGGTGAAGATCACGTTCATTTTGGAACGGGCAGCAGGTGCAACGCAGTTGCGGTAGAAGCCGCCGCTGTTGTCGATGGCGGCATACAGTGTTTTGGCTTTGAGGGTATTGATGGTTTCCATCTGCCCTACCCCGCCCTGCGACTGCAACCAGCGGAATACCAGGCCGGAAATATAGATGGGATAGGTGGCGGGGGTGTTATACATACCTTGGCGCTCGATGTGCGAACGATAGTTCCACACATCGGGCACGCGGCTGGAACAACGCTCAAGCAGGTCTTCACGGATGATAACGATGGTGGTGCCGGAAGGACCGATGTTTTTCTGCGCGCCGGCATAAATCACGCCGAAATCGGCCACATTGATGCGGCGGGAAAGAATCTCGCTCGACATATCGCACACCAAGGGCGGCATATCCGCACCCAGCTTGGGCACTTCATGGTATTGCAGGCCATGCACGGTTTCGTTAATCACAAAATGCACGAAGGCGGAGCTCGGATCGATATCCCAAGACGCAACCGGCGGCAGGTCGGTGTAATCAAACTGCTCGCCACCATGCGCGGCCAGATGGATATTGACATCCGACAATTTGCCCATTTCATGATGAGCGATGCGGCTCCAGTTGCCGCTCACCACGGAATCGACACGCTTGAAGCCGTTGCTCAGGTTCATCACGGTCATGTTGAACTGCGCGCTGGCGCCGCCTTGCAAAAACAAAACTTTATAGTTATCAGGAATATTCAAGAGCTGGCGCAAATCCTGCTCGGCATGATAGAGGATGCTCATGAACACATCAGAACGGTGGCTCATGGTCATCACGGAAAAGCCCGTGCCGTTGTAGTCGAACATTTCGCTTTGCGCAGTGCGCAATACGGATTCGGGCAGCACGGCCGGGCCGGCGGAGAAGTTGTAAATCGGGGTATCCACAGTAAAAACTCGATTGAAAATGTGGCAGGATGCCTTAATGGGTGGGGATTCTATCGTTTGCAAACCCGTTGCAGCAAGGATTTTCACCATTTTCCACCCAATAGTACGGCAGTGAAAAACTATTCATTACCTACAATTCCAATCCACCAAAAGTGATTCTCCCCATTTAATTCGTATAAACAGAATTTATCGCCAAAAATTCAATAGCAGCAAGTGAAGCCCACCCTGTCGTTATTTTGGTCTTCGGTATGTGTTGTAGTGCCTGGTTTCAGGTAGCCTGTGCAGCAAAAGGCTACCTGAAAACCCATTTGCGCTTTCGGGCAGCCTGCTATAAATATTTTCAGGTAGCCTGCTTGGTATACAGGCTACCTGAAAATTCACAGCGGGCTTTAAACCAGCCAAACAAACATCAAATCTTCAAAATCCGCTCGCCGCGCCCGATGCCGGCGGCGCCGGTGCGCACAGTTTCCAAAATCAGGCCTTTGGGCACGGTTTCGAGGAAGCTGTCGAGCTTGTCGCTGGTGCCGGTGATTTCAATCACATAGCTTTTATCGGTTACGTCCACCACCTGGCCTCGGTAAATATCGGTGAGGCGCAGGAGCTCGTCGCGGTCTTTGCCCAAGGCGCGTACTTTCACCAGCATCAGCTCGCGCTCCACATGGCGGCAGTTGTTGAAGTCGATTACTTTCACCACTTCCACCAGCTTGTTGAGCTGTTTGGTAATCTGTTCGAGCACTTGGTCATTACCGCGGGTAACGATGGTCATGCGAGACAGGGTCGGGTCTTCGGTGGGGGCTACGGAAAGCGCGTCGATGTTGTAGCCGCGTGCGGAAAAGAGGCCGACCACGCGGCTCATGGCGCCGGATTCGTTTTCCATCAGGATGGATAAAATGTGTCGCATCATGGCACGCTCCTTGTGTCGTAGTGGCGGTCGGTTACTTCGTTTACATCGGAATCGGCTTTGCGCTCGCGCATATGCGGCGGCAATACCATTTCGTCCAAACCTTTGCCGTTGCCCACCATGGGGAAGACGTTTTGTTTGCGGTCCACCACGAAATCCATAAACACCAGCCTGTCTTTCAGCGCGAGGGCTTCGCGCAGTGCGCCTTCCACGTCGGCCGGTTTTTCAATGCGCATGCCCACATGGCCGTAGGCTTCGGCCAGCTTCACAAAGTCGGGCAGCGTGTCGAAATAGGTTTCGGCTTCGCGGTTGCTGTAATACAGCTCCTGCCATTGGCGCACCATGCCGAGGTAGCCGTTGTTCAGGCAGATGATTTTCACCGGCAGGTTGTATTGTTTGCAGGTAGCCAGCTCTTGGATGTTCATCTGAATCGAGCCTTCGCCGGTAATGCAGCAAATATCGCGGTCCGGTGCGGCCAGATACGCGCCCATGGCATAGGGCAGGCCCACGCCCATGGTGCCCAGGCCGCCAGAATTGAGCCATTGGCGCGGCTGGGAGAAGGGATAATACTGCGCGGCAAACATTTGGTGTTGCCCCACGTCGGCAGTGATGATGGCGTTGCCCTGGGTTACTTCGGCCAGGGTGCGCACCACCTGCTGCGGCAGGATAACGTCTTCGCGCGGCTCAAGATAGAGGCAATCGCGGCTGCGCCAAGCTTCGATGCGCTGCCACCATTTTTCCAGATTGGCCGGATTAAACTGCAATTCCTGCTTGCGCCACAGCCCGATCATTTCCTCCAACACGTTTTTCACGTCGCCCACAATCGGCACGTCGGCCTTCACGCGCTTGGCGATGCTGGAAGGATCGATGTCGATGTGGATAATTTTCCTCGGCTGTTCCAGGAATTTGGCCGGCACGGAAATCACGCGGTCGTCAAAACGAGCGCCCACAGCCAAAATCACATCGGCATTGTGCATGGCCAGGTTGGCCTCGTATGTGCCGTGCATGCCGAGCATGCCGAGGAAGCGGCGGTCGGAAGCAGGATAGCCGCCCAAACCCATCAGCGTGCCGGTGCAGGGAATATTCAGAAGCTGCACCAATTCGGTGAGCTGTTTGGCCGCATTGCCCAAAATCACGCCGCCGCCGAAATACACCAGCGGGCGTTTAGCCACCGCCAGCATCTGCACAGCCTTTTTAATCTGGCCGATATGGCCGTGCGTAACCGGCTGGTAGGAACGGATAAAAATATCTTCCTGCGGATAGCTGAACTTAGAAAGCGCCTGCGTGGCATCTTTGGTGATGTCCACCACCACCGGGCCGGGGCGGCCGCTCTGCGCGATTTGAAACGCCTTTTTGATGGTGGGCGCGATTTCGTCCACCTCGGTAACCAGGAAATTGTGCTTCACGCACGGGCGGGAAATGCCCACCATATCAATTTCCTGAAACGCATCCGAACCTACCGCGGGAGAAGGCACCTGGCCTGAAATCACCACCAGCGGGATGGAATCGCTGTAGGCCGTGGCAATGCCAGTGATGGCGTTGGTGGCGCCCGGGCCGGAGGTAACCAGCGCCACGCCCACCTTGCCGCTCACGCGCGCATAGGCATCGGCGGCATGCACCGCTGCCTGCTCGTGGCGCACCAAGACATGCTCGAATTTGTGGAGTTGGTAGAGAGCGTCGTAGATTTCCAAAACCGCGCCGCCGGGATAGCCGAACACGTATTCCACGTTCTCAGCCTTAAGACTTTGCACCAATATTTGTGCCCCTGATAATTGCATCAAACCTCTCCTTTTATGCACATCAGCCGACAGTCGGCGGCAGCTTTACCTCGGCATGGTAATGCGCTGGCTGAAGCCGGGCGGATTTAAGGTACGCAAAACGGCAACAACCGGTAACAGTCTGCACGCCGCACCCATCGGAAGAGATGCGGGGTTTATGTAAAAAAAGGAAAATCAAGATACCGCAGTGCAGCATAAAAAACAAGGGCGGGCGGGGAAAATACTGCCACAGGAGCACAATTCGCCATCTAATGCCACACAAACATAAAGAAAATGCCACCACCAAATAAAAGGCAGAAATAAGCTATCGATTGGCATACAGCGAGGTTTCTGCCTGAATACAAAGGCTACCTGAAAACGGAAGTGTGTCGGACTTTCAGGTAGCCTATTGCTTAGAAGAATATATGGGGAGCTACTCTCGCTCAAAAAACAGATCGCGGTAAACCGCATAAGGCAGGATAAACAGCACCGGCAGGCAGGCCAGCACGGCGATGGCCAGCACCACCAGGGCGGCTTTACCCAATGCCGGCGCGAGCGAGCTCAAGAAACCTATTAAAACCGCACCGCTAAATATCACGCCGAGGAAGGCCAAAAACATAAGCAGCGAACACCAAAACGCACCGCCGATGTTGCGGAGAAAGCCTTTCAGGCTCAGGCCGATGGCGCGGAACAGTTTTTCGCCTTGCAGGATAATCAGCGTGGGGGTAAGAAAGTTGAGCGCCCAATAAATAATAGCAAAGCCGAGAGTAAGAATACGCATAGCAGACGGCACGCCCTCATGTCCATGAATGTAAGCCTGCATCGCATCATTACCAAACAGAATAACCATCAGCACACCGTACAACATGGTTAGCATCAAACCAAACAGACCGGCGCCAAGCAAGGACTTTCCGCTTTTCCAAAAACCGGTAAGGAAAATATCGCCGATGTTGAAATCTCCTAGCTGCTCAACGCCTTGGGAAGCATAGGCGATGCCGGCCGGTAAAAAGGTCATGGCCAGTGGTTGCAACAACATACCAATACCGAAAGGTGGCAAGGCAAGAGCAAAGTTGATGATACAAATCAGCAGCACCGCGCCCATCCATTTACCCGGCCGCTGCTTAAACAAATTCCATGCATCACGCAGCCAGCCTATAGCCCGCCCTATCCCCACCGCCTGCGGCTCACCCAAATAGCCGTCAGTTCCGACTTCACTGGCTTGTTCCGCCAAAGGAATGCTCGGTGGAGCATAGCGGTTTAAATTTTGTTCATCCATAGTTTTCTCTTTAATTGGTCATTAAACAAGAAAGATGTATTTTAACGAAGGGAGGGTGGGTGGATAGCAGGAAAACTACACCATCTTAAGCAAGATGCTGTGGCTGGAAATACACGGCAGCCTGCAAGGCTATCTGAAAGAACAGTTTCAATGAAAGTGAAAGCGCAAAACAGCTGGGCTCTACAAAAACCAAAAATTTCACCCAACCCTGTCAGATAAAGAAGTGCAGAACTTTCTAGGATTATTTTTGGGGCTGTCCTAGATAACTAGGTTGGACTATCTTTTACCATTTGTTTTAACATGGCAATTTGAGATTTCATTTCATTATTGTTAAATCGCCATTCGCACTCTTTCAAATACAGCTCG
>CAUPYH010000003.1:0-53407 GCA_963515595.1 uncultured Eikenella sp.
AACTAAAGCGCGAACTTCAACGGAGCGAACGCGGCCGAATAATTTTCAGGTAGCCTGTTCGCGGCACAATCAGGCTACCTGAAACACGGTAAGGGCGGGTTTTATCCCTGCCCGCCGCCCTGCTTCCTTTTCAGGTAGCCCCACCCGAATACGGCTGCAAGGCATCGAGGCTACCTGAAACCACCAAATCCACACTAAAAAGGAATCCACCATGTTTACCCCCGTCAAAACCCTGCCCCAAGGCACCATTTTCTACACCGACCTAGTCGGCGTTTCCCTGTTTGCCGCCTGGCTCGACGCATTCGAAGTGCTGCTGCAAAGCCACCCGCGCCTGGCCACCGTGTGCGCCCCGATGCGCCTGCAAAAGGAAGAAGCCCAGATTGTGGCCGACCGCAAACTCTATCTCGACTGGATACGCGCCCACCGCCCGCTGCTGGGCGAACGCTGCGCCGCCATGCTGCTGATCGAACCCGATGCCGAACAGCTGGATGTGATGCGGCAGCAGTCGGGCAAAATGGCGCCCACGCTCGGCGTGAACTATATTGTGGAAGCCGACTACGCCACCGCCATCCGCAGCGCCGAAGCCGCGCTGGCCGCCTTCAGGCCGGAAAAAGCCTGAGGAGGCCGCCCGTGGCACACGATTCATCCCGCCCGAACCGGCGCGACTGGCTGCTGCTCGCCACCGCCGGCACCTACAAATTCACCCTCATCGGCTTTTATCTGGTGGCGCTGATGACCATCCTCAAAAACGGCGGCTTCAACCTGAAGCAGCTGGGCTGGATTTACCTGATCGGCAGCGTGGAGAGCGGCAAAATCCTATTTTCCACCCTGATCGAGCGCTACCGCATCGGCCGCTGCGGGCGCTTTCGCGGCTGGATGCTGGTGTCGCTCGGCGGCATCGGCCTGGCCCTGCTGGTGCTGCTCGCCATCAACCCGCTGCACAGCTTCCCGCCGCTGGCCGCCGCCTGCCTGCTGCTGTGCGCCTGCGGCACGCTCTACGGCTGCGCCGTGCTCGGCCTAAGCTGCGTTTTGCTGCCATACCGCGAGCGCGGCTTCGGCGGCGTGATTCAAACCGTTGCCGCCCGCGCCGGAAAGATGATTGGCGGTGCGCTGGTGTTGCTGGTGTTCCGCCGCTGGGGCTGGCAGGCCGCCGTGGGGCTGATGCTGCTGTTTAACGTTTTGCTGCTGCTGCAAGTGTGGTTTTACCGCGAGCCGGAGGCCGATACGCCGCCCGCCGCCGGGTTTGGCACGCTGTTTGCCCGCATGCTCGGCTTTTGGCGGCTGCCCGGGCGCGGCCTGCGCTGGCTGCTGCTTTTGGCCGCCGCCGCCACGCCCTACGCCTGGATTGCCGCCACCTTCGTGCCCAAACTGGGCGATTTGGGCTTCAACCCCGCGCAAACCGGCACGATTCTGGCCGTGGCCATCCCGCTCGCCTGCATGACGGTTACGCCGCTGGCGGGTTATCTGGCGCGCAAGCAGTCGCGGCGGCGCATCGTAACCGCGCTGTGCGCGCTGCAACTGCCATTGGTGGCTTCGTTTGCCTGGATAGACCGTGCCGCCGCGCTGCACCATTGGCTGCCGCCGCTGCAAATCGTGGCGCTGAGCCTGAGCTATACCCTGCTGCTGCCCGTGATGCTGGCGCTGATGATGGACAAATCCGAGCCCGCCACCGCCGCGCTGGATAGCAGCCTGCAATTCTCCGTGCTGCTGGCCGGCACCTACGCTGCGGGCTTCGCCGGCCTGCGCCTGGCCGAACAGTGGGGCTATCCTGCTTCTTATAGCGTGGCGGCAGTCTTGGCGCTGCTGGTGTGCGCCGCCTTCGCCTTTAGCGGGCAGCTGTTTGAATATGGTTTGGAAAGATAGTTCGGCGGGCTGATTAGCAGGAAAGGGGCTACCTGAAAAATGGTTTTCAGGTAGCCATCATGCAGCAAAGGCTACCTGAAAATTTCAGGTAGCCTTTTTAATGCCGCAACAGCCTAGTGCAAAGCCTGCCATACTTTCAATGCGTCGGCGGTGGCTTTTACGTCGTGCACGCGCAGGATGGCGGCACCGCGTTCGGCGGCATAGAGGGCGGCGGCTACGCTGCCGTGGATGCGCTGTGTGGGGTCGGTCTCGCCAGTGATTTCGCCGATCATGCGTTTGCGTGATATGCCGATGAGTAGGGACAAGCCGGTTTGTGCTTGCAAATCGGGCAGGTGGCGCATGAGTTGGATATTGTGTTGGAGGTTTTTGCCGAAGCCGATGCCGGGGTCGAGCACGATGCGTTCGGAGCGGATGCCGGCGGCTTGGCAGGTTTGGGCACGGGCTTTCAGGTAGCCTGCCACTTCGGCCACCACATCTTGATATTGCGGGTTGTTTTGCATGGTTTCGGGCAGCCCCTGCATGTGCATGAGGCAGATGCCGGTGTCGGGGTGGGCGGCGAGCAGTTCGATGGCGCCGCCGTCTGCTAGGGCGGATATGTCGTTGATGATGTCGGAGAGGCCGTCGCCAAGCAGGCGTTGCATAATGGCGCTGCGGCGGGTGTCCACGCTGAGGGGGACGTCCCATTTGATGATTTCGCTCACGATGGGTTGCAGCCGTGCCCATTCTTCTTCGGGGGAGACGTGGGCGGCACCGGGGCGGGTGGATTCGCCGCCGATATCGAGAATGTGTGCGCCTTCCGCAAGCAGGCGTTCGGCATGGGCGAGGGCGGCGCTGCTGCTGCGGGAGTAGGTGCCGCCGTCGGAGAAGGAATCTGGGGTGAGGTTGATGATGCCCATGATTTTGGGTGTGGATAAATCGATGCGGAAACGCCCGGCTTGCCAGGTGGGTTGTGTCATGTGAGGCTACCTGAAAAAGAGGGAAAATAGGATTATAAGCCTGCGTTGTGTAAAGGTCTTCTTTGCTGTGCTAGATAGCGGAAATAGGGTGGGTGCGGTGTGTTTGAAACAAAAAATAGCTGAAAAAATAGTGTTATGTAGTGAAAAAGATTGGCTGCAGTGGCAGTGCTTTTTGTGCGTAGATTTTTGATTTTTATTGATTATTTTTCTGTTGAAAAGAGGAGTGTGGGGCTTGAGTGTATGTGCTTGAAGCAGCTATGTATCAAATGCATACAATTATGTCGGTGTTAATATTTACTTTGAAAAGCAAAAGGCATATACTGCGATTCAGTGTTGGACATGGCAGAAAAGCTTTTCTAGCCAGCTGCCTAGTTTGGTTCACTAAGAGAAGTAGGTGATATTTTGGGGATAATAAAGCCTGCCAAACCTTCCTGAGTTACAAAATAGAGAGTATGAATTAGTTTCGGGAAGTATGAACTGTTTGTTTTTATTTTGTTTTTGTGGAGATCTTGTAGAAAATGAATTACGATAAAACCGTAGCGGAAATGCTGAACGTGGATGGCGCCCTGGCTGCCGCAGTAGTGGATTACTCCAGCGGCATGTTGTTGGCCGGTGGTGGTAGCCCTTCCATTGATTTGGAAATTGCCGCCGCAGGCAACACTGAAGTGATGCGTGCCAAAAACAAAACCATGCAGATGCTTGGCCTGAAAGATGAAATCGAAGACATCCTGATGACTTTGGGCACTCAATACCACCTGTTGCGTCCGCTGCCCCGTCATGATGGTCTGTTCCTGTACTCTGTATTGGACAGAAGCAAAGCTAACTTGGCTTTGGCTCGCCGTTCTCTGATTAACGCTGAGCGCAACATGGGCTAATTGCCATATTCGAAACCGGCTGTCTGATAGACCAGGCAGCCGGTTTTTATTATTTACTGCTCCTAGTATGGTGCGGGAAAAATACAACAATCCTCCTGCCTTTTCTGCCATGCACTTGCCTCAGCTAGTATCCGGCCGCTACTATGCGCGGGTTTTCATTATTTATTCACCACTGCAAAGAAAGGAGCTGGCTATGCCGTACACTTCAATCCTCCGTTCAATCCTTTGCAGCTCAGAAGCCTAAGGCCATTCCCTTTTTCTGTGCCGCCCGCTTCGGGCTGCTTTCTCATTATTTTGCAAACTGCATTTAATGCGCTGCTTTGTTGCGCCTGCCGTTTGCATTCTGCGGATAAATTTATTTGCCGTTTCAAGCTATTGCCACCGTATTTACGCGTGCTTGGCAGAACTGTGCGCAAACGAATTTATCCGCCACAAGAAAGTACATTATGGGCACACAAAATCCCCAAATCATTTCTGAGAACATTGTTTTAATAGCCGATTCAAACACCTGGATTGAAGGCAACGCCGTCCAACAACTCCAAACCACCGCCCGCCTGCCGCAGATGCGCCGGGTGGCCGGTATGCCCGATTTGCATGCCGGGCGCGGGTATCCCGTCGGCGCGGCATTTTTCAGCCTTGGCCGTTTTTATCCCGCGCTCATCGGCAACGACATCGGCTGCGGTATGGCGCTGTGGCAAACCGATTTGCCCGCACACAAAGCCAAACCCGCCAAGTTGGCCAAACAGCTCGGCAGCATCGATATGCCGCTGGATGAAAGCTGGCAGGAGCGGATTAACGCAATCTTGCCGCAGCATCCTTTTCAGGTAGCCTTAGGCACCATCGGCGGCGGCAACCACTTTGCCGAACTGCAAACCGTAGACACCGTTTACCGCCCCGAGAGGCTACCTGAAAACTTCGATACCGCCTGCCTGCAATTGCTCGTGCACAGCGGCTCGCGCGGGCTCGGCCAGCAGGTTTTACGCCGCCATGTGGAGGCGTACGACCACCAAGGGCTACCTGAAAACAGCCCAGAAGCCGCCGCCTACCTGGCCGAACACGATGACGCACTCGCCTTCGCCCGTGCCAACCGCTTGCTGATTGCCGAGCGCATGCTGGAGCGTTGGCATGCCGAAGGCCGTCGTCTGCTCGATGTGCACCACAACTTCCTGCAGCACACCGAAATCGACGGCGAAACCGGCTGGCTGCACCGCAAAGGCGCCACCCCGTCCGACTGCGGCTTGGTGCTGATTCCCGGCTCGCGCGGCGACTACAGCTATTTAGTCGAACCGGCCACCGATTGCAGTATCGCCCTCAATTCGCTCGCCCACGGCGCCGGCCGCAAATGGCAGCGCGGCGAATGCAAAGGCCGCTTGTCACACAAATACAGTGCCGACAGTCTGCGCCGCACCGCTTTCGGCAGCGTGGTGGTGTGCGCCGACAAAGCCTTGATTTTTGAAGAAGCCCCACAGGCCTACAAAAATATCGACAGCATCATCGAAGCCATGCGGCAGGCCGGCCTGATTGAACCGATAGCCCGCCTCAAGCCGGTGCTCACCTACAAAACCAACGGCGGCTGCGGGGAGTGATGGCATGAAAATCATCAGCAAATTTAAAGACTTCTACGACCACAAAGTGGCCAAATACGGCATCGACCCCGTGCTGGTATTCGACCGCCGTCAACCGCCAGATGCCGAAATCCTGCGCGGCCTGCCCAAACCGCCCGCCGAGTGGGAGAAGGAATACGGCGCGTGCGCCGTGGTGTCCGAGCTGTATATCGGCAACCTGTGCGTGTTCCTGTTTGCCGCCGAGAAGCGGGTGTACAGCTCATACGACATCGACACCGTGTATCTGCAACACCGCCGCCACCGATTTCCCTTGAGCATGGTGCGCTTCCTCGACGGCAGCGAATACTGCCTGCCGCAATGCCATAACTACTACTGGCCGGGGTATTGCCACTGCCAAACGCCCGACTTCAGCCCCCGCCGCTGTAGTCACAGCCATCCCATCATCGCCAAATACCGCCATACGCCGCTTCTGCTCGCCTATTACGCCGACCCGAACCGGCCCACCCGGCTCGACAGCCGCCAAGATTTTGCTGAAAACCCGCAGCTCTCCGGCCTCGGCGTGTATATCGACCCCGATATCGTGTGGCAGCACCTTTGCGAATACCTCTCGCAGCTTAAAAGCGAGGCCGAAACCAGCCCGTCTGTGCCTGATAAAGACAAAATCGGCAATAAAGGCTTCGATGCCAAGCATTCGTTCCGGCCGAAAATGAAAAGGAAATGATGCCGTGAAAATCATCAGTAAATTTAAAGACTTTTACGATCACAAAGTAGCCAAATACGGCATCGATCCCGTGCTGGTATTCGACCGCCGCCAGAGTCCGGATGCCGAAATCCCGCACGGTCTGCCCGAGCCGCCCGCCGGGTGGGAGAAGGAATACGGCGCATGTGCGGCCATGTCGGCGCTGTATGTGGGCAGGCTGCGCGTGTATTTGTTCAACACGGGCGTGCGCGTTTACACCTCGTTCGACGTGGCCGAAGTGATCCGCTGCCCGCCGCATTCCGGCCGGGATATTTGCCCCAAAATCCGTTTTCACGACGGCGGCGAATACTGCCTGCCGCAATACGGAGACTATTTATTGGGCGCAAACGAGAACTTCCAGGCCGAAACCGTGTCCTCGCGGGAGGAACTGCCCGCCGCGCCGCTGCTGCTGGAGTGCGAAACCGGATTGCGCAGCTGGCGGGAAGGTAGGTTTGCCTATTACGCCAATCCGCAGCTCTCCGGCCTCGGCGTGTATATCGACCCCGATATCGTGTGGCAACAGCTTTGCGAATACCTCTCGCAGCTCAAAAACGAGGCCGAAACCAGCCCGCCCGTGCCCGACCAAGACAAAATCGGCAACAAAGGCTTCGATGCCAAGCATTCGTTCCGGCCGAAAATGAAAAGGAAGTAAACCATGATTTATCTGCAAATTTCCACCGCCCAAGGCCCGGCCGAATGCCAGATGTTTGCCCGCTTCGCCCTGCAAAAAATCCTGCGCGAGGCCGAAGCGGCAGGCGCGCAGGCCGAAATATTGGAAGAAACTCCGAGCAAACACGGCATCCTCTCCGCCGTGCTCAAGCTCTCCGGCAGCCGCGCCGAAAGCCTGGCCGCAGGCTGGCAGGGCACGCTGCAATGGGTGTGCCCCAGCCCGCTGCGGCCGCAGCACCCGCGCAAAAACTGGTATATCGGCGTGTTCAGGCTACCTGAAATTCCCGTGCTGCCGGAAAACGAAGGCATCGAATTCCAAACCTGCCGCGCCGGCGGCAAAGGCGGGCAGCACGTGAACAAAACCGAATCCGCCGTGCGCGCCGTCCACCTCGCCAGCGGCATCGCCGTACGCGCCGAGGGCGAGCGCAGCCAGCACGCCAACAAAAAGCGCGCGCTGGAGCTGCTCACGCTCAAGCTGGCCGAACACCACCAAACCGCCCTGCGCCGGCATGCCGCCGATGCGCACAAATCGCTCTACCAAGTGGAGCGTGGCAACCCGAGGCGGGTGTTTAAGGGGGAAGATTTCCGCGAACAGGCTTGACGGCGCGGGCAATGGGAAAGGCTACCTGAAATTTCAGGTAGCCTTTATTGCGGTTACCTTTGGCCGATTGATGGTTTTTCAGGTAGCCTTTTTGCTTTCCAGTTACGTGGTGCTGCTTGGGGCGGCTTAGCCTAAATCTTTGAGGTATGTAGGGTACGTGCCGCAGGCGCGCACGCCGTTGTCCGTTATGCCAAGTTGCCTGTTATCCCAACCGCGTGTGTGCGTTCCGTACGCACCCTGCAAATTTAGCAACGGAAAGGCTACCTGAAAATTGTTTTAGCCCAGCAGAAACAACTCGCGGCCATGCTGTTTGAGCCAAGCAGTGGCAGCGGCTCGATGCGGGGTGTGTTGTTCGACTGCTGCCCAAAAGACGGGGCTGTGATTGGGGTGGCGCAGGTGGGCGAGTTCGTGCACGCAGACGTAGTCGGCTACATATTCGGGCGCGCCGATAAGCCGCCAGTTGAGGCGGATATTGCGGCGGCGGCATACGCCCCAGAAGGTTTTTGCGCGGCTGAGGGTGGTGTGCTCTGGAATGAGTTGCAGGCGCTGGGCGTGTGCGGCGAGTCGGGGGAGGAGATAGGCTTCGGCCAGCGGCTGGAGGTGTTGGCGCAGGAGGGCTTGCTGTTGCGGCCATTCGGCTGCGGGCAGGAGGATGCGGCCGGGCTGAATTTGGATGACGGCTTGGGCGTGGGATTGCAGTTGGTGCGGCTGGCCGTAGAGCCAGAGGTGGCAGGGGGCGGCAGCTGGGGCGGGGCTGCGCCGGAGCATTTGCTGCAGGGCGGCTTCGTTGTGTTGCAGCCAGCTGCGTAACTCGGGCAGGCTTAGTTGAGGAGGGATGCTGAGGCGCAGGCTGTGTTCGCTGTGCGCCCGCAGGATGATGTTTTTCTTGGTACGGCGGCTGAGGTGGAGTTGGATGGTGTGGCCGTTGGCGAGGGTGTGCGTGAGGAGGGGCATGGGTGGTTTTCAGGTAGCCTGAAGCAGGATTGGCCCAGTTAATATTTTGCTTTACTGGCGGATTGTTTGTTGAGAAGCAGGTGTTCTAAAACGGTTAATGCCATGATTTTTTCATTGAAATGGTCAAGGCATGTTGATATTTCGAGAAAATTTAAGCTCTTACGGTCTTCGGTTAAATAAAGCATGAAAGAAGCGGCATCATCCAGCTGTTCAAATTCAAAAGCTGCCGAAAATAAGATGGGAATATTTTTATTTGCTATCTCGTTATCGGAAGATTCGGATAATGCTTCAAAATCAAGATACATTCCCCAGCCGCCGTTGTATTCCCTTTTTTTGACTTTTGATTTTTTAATCAGATTTTCGACATACGCCCGCATGGCGTCATCTTCAATTTCTGATAAAACCAGCTCTAAGAATATTCTTTCCGATAGTGAGTAATGCAAATTTAAGTTGGTTGCCATTTTGTATCTGTCACTTTGATTTGTTGAAGGCGGAATGATATTTAGGCTTGGGTTTTCAGGTAGCCTTTACATGGGCAAAAGGCTACCTGAAAGTTTAATTGGATTGGCCGGCGGCTTCCGGCTGGGCGGATACGGCTTCGGTGGCAACAGCTTGGTGCAAGGTGGTGAGCTTGCGGGTGAGGATGTTGAGGATGAGGCCGTAGGCGGGCAGGAAGAAGAGTGTGCCGATCACGAGTTTGAACAGGTAATCGACAAAGGCGATGTGCGGCCAGTTGGCGGCCATAAAGGCGTCGCTGCTGCCGGCGAAGGCGATGGAGAAGAAGAGCACGGTATCCACGGCGTTGCCGGCGAAGGTGGAGGCGGTGGGGGCGATCCACCAGGATTTCAGCCGGCGCAGGCGGTTGAACACGACAATATCGAGAATTTGGCCGACGGCATAGGCGGCAAAGCTGGCCAGGGCGATGCGGAACACGGGCATCACGAACACGGCAAGCGCGCTCCAGCCTGTCCACGCGCCTTCTTGAAACAGCACGGAAAAGGCATAAGAAACGAGCAAGGCGGGGAACATGACGAAGAAGATAATGCGCCGGGCGAGGCTTTGGCCGAAGATGCGCACGGTTAAATCGGTGGCGAGAAAGATAAAGGGGAAGCTGAGCGCGCCCCAGGTGGAATGCACTTCAAAGCCGTTGGGCAGGGTGACGCTGAAGGGGAACTGCACGAGATAGTTGCTGGCGGCAATCACCAGGATGTGGAAGAAAACGAGCCAGCGGAGGGCTTGCTGCTGTTGGGCGGGGGTGAAGCGATAGTTTTGCATGAATGGTCCTTAGTTTTGGTTTAGATAAAAATCTACGCGGGAGGGTTGCGAACCGCGCGGGGTTAGAAACAGGGTTTCAGGTAGCCTTAGATGGCGAAACTCAATCTTCGCCGCCTGCTTCAAAGGAGAAGCTGAGGCCGGCAAACCATTGGCTGAAGTGGTCGGCAATTTTTTGGTAGAACAAATCGCTGTAAATCAGCCAAACGGATTGGTTGGGCAGGAGAAACAAGCGGCCTTCGTTGTAGTTGCCGATGGTAAAGCCCTGCTGCATTTCTTCCAGCGATAATTGCGGCCAATCGCTGCGGGTTTCGATGGCTTTGAAGTAGAACTCGGGGTCGGAAAGGTCTGCGTAGTAGGGCAGGCCATTGTGGTCTGTTTTGCACAATAGCCTGGGCGGTTCGAAATCCACATTTTTACCTTCAGGTGTTTCATACACTTGGATGGCATGTGCCTGGGTAATCATAGCGAGGTATTCGGCTGGCAGGGGCTGGCCGGCGTAGTGGGTGGGAAGGATGTGGGGCATGATGTTTTCTATAAATTTTAGGAGACAGGCGTAGAGGCTACCTGAAAAATATGGCTGCTATGTTTCCTGCTCAAACTCTGCCTGCACGATTTGGCAGGCCTGTTCAAAAATTGCCGAAAACCAGCAGGGAGAGGGCGAGTCATTTGGCTTCGTTCAGGCTGATGCGGCGGTTGGCTTACACAAAGGGAATACAGGCCGGCAATGCCGCGCCGGGCTGTTTCAGCCGCTGAACTTCGGCAGCCAATGCTTCGTTATCCAGCGGGGGAAGAGAGGCGGCACGATTTTTAATTTCAGCAATCGGCATGGGTTTCCGGTAGCCCGCAGGCTTACTGCCTATCGTATTTAAACAGCCGCTCGCGCGCCATTTGCTCGAACGGTGTGCCGGGGCGGCCATAGTTGGCGAACGGATGGATGGCAATGCCGCCGCGCGGGGTGAATTCGCCGAACACTTCAATATATTTCGGGTTCATCAGTTTGATGAGGTCTTTCATGATGATGTTGATGCAATCTTCGTGAAAGTCGCCGTGGTTGCGGAAGCTGAAGAGGTAGAGTTTGAGCGATTTGCTTTCCACCATTTTGATATCGGGGATATAGCGGATTAGGATGGTGGCGAAATCGGGCTGGCCGGTGAGCGGGCACAGGCTGGTGAATTCCGGGCAAACGAATTTGACGAAGTAGTCGTTGCCGGGGTGTTTGTTATCGAACGCTTCGAGGATTTCGGGGGCGTAGGTTGAGGGATATTGCGTGCCGGTGTTGCCCAGCAGGGAGAGGCCGCTGAGCTCTTCTTTGTTGCGCATGGGAGTCCTTAGTTTTGGTAACGCGGGAGGGTTGCGAACCGCGGTTTGGAAAAAAGGATCGAATTATAAAGGATTTTTAGGCTACCTGAAAGCGCGGCTTCAACGAAGTTAAAATGAAGTTTCTGCGAAATGGAAACGAAATTTTTTTAGAAAGCTGTGTTCTTTCCAAACCAAAGTTCGTAGGCGATTTAAAAAAAGAAAACAGGCAGGCTGCCTTTATGGCAGCCCGCCTGATTTGGGCGAATTGATAATTAGTGGTGATGGCCGTGTTCGCCGTGGGCATGACCGTGGGCGATTTCTTCAGCGGTGGCAGGGCGGATTTCGGCCACTTTGCCTTTAAAACGCAGCTTCATGCCGGCCAGTGGGTGGTTGCCGTCTACCACGGCTTTGCCGTCGGCGATGTCGGTTACGCGGTAAACCAGGGTGTCGCCGGTTTCGGGGTCGTCGGCTTCGAACATCATGCCCACTTCCACTTCCACTGGGAAAACGTTGAGCGGCTCGATGCGCACCAATTCCGGGTCTTGCTCGCCGAATGCGTCGTCGGGGGAAAGGGTTACATCCACTTCTTCGCCCACGGCTTTGCCGTGCAGCGCTTCTTCCACCAGCGGGAAAATGCCGTCGTAGCCGCCGTGCAGATAAGCGATGGGCTCTTCTGTTTTGTCGATCAGCTGGTTGTTGGCATCAAACATTTCATAATGCAGGGTTACTACGGTGTCTTTTTCGATGTTCATGGCAAGTTTTTCCTGCTTTGGGAACGGTTGGGAAAGTGCCATTTTACCGCATTGGCAGGTTTAGGCAATGCGGCGGCGGCTTGGGCTGAGGTAGGGGAGATTTGCCGACACTCTGTTTGTTTGTATGCACAGTAGTGGGTGGCTGTGGCGAAATGACAGAGGCAGCCTAGGTGTGTCGGGCTGCAGTTTGGTTTGAAGTTTGTTGTTTTCTGTTGATTTGTTTTAGGTTTTGTTGGGTTTGAGTAGGCTGGTAGGTAGTGTATGTGAACGGTGGAATGGCTTTCAGGTAGCCTTTGGGGCGGCAGGGATAGGGTGGTTTGTGAATATGGTTGGTTTACAAAAAGATAAAGTTTTTTTACTCGAACTAGGGCTAAGGCGGTTCAATAAAAGGTCGGCGTAGTAACGCCAGATTAACTCTTGGCATATTCAAATTGTGTTTTCAGGTAGCCTTTCTGGGGAGGCTACCTGAAAATGGTGCGGAGCAGTGAAAACTTTTTAATCAATCTTCAACAGGGCTTCGATGGCGGCAGTGTATTGGGGTAGGCGCGCCATTTCTTCTTCGAGCTTGTGTTGGCTGCCGGAGTTGTTGAGGGCGGTGTCGATTAAATCCAGTGCGGCGGCTGTGGCGAGGATGCGGCGGCGTTTGGCCGGGCTGATGTTTTTCTCGTCGAGCAGGTCGGTGATGTTGCCGAAGTTGCGGTTTTTCATCATACGGGGAGTTCCTATGTAGGCTGAGGCTACCTGAAAATGTGCAGGGTAAAAAATGCCCCGCGCCGGAGAGGCTGCGGGGCAGGATGCTTACTGTTGACGGTCGAGGCCGAAGGCTTTGTGCAGCACGCGGGTGGCGAGCTCGAGGTATTTTTCATCGATCAGCACGGAAATTTTGATTTCGGAAGTGGAAATCAGCTGAATATTGATGTTTTCCTCGGCCAGGGTGCGGAACATGGTGGAGGCCACGTCGATGTGCGAACGCATGCCGATGCCGACGATGGATACTTTGCATACGGTGTCGTCGCCGTGGATATCGGCCGCACCGATGCTTTCCTGCACGCTTTGCAGCAAATCGATAGTGTGGCGGTAGTCGCCGCGTGATACGGTGAAGGAGAAATCGGTAGTACCTTCTTCACCGGCGTTTTGGATAATCATGTCCACATCGATATTGGCATCGGCCACCGCACCCAAAATCTGATAGGCGATGCCGGGTTTATCGGGTACGCCACGCACGTTGATACGGGCTTGGTTTTTGTCGAATGCGATACCGGATACAATGGCTTTTTCCATGTTGGGGTCTTCCTCGTAAGTAATCAGGGTGCCTTCGCCGCCATCGGTGAGGCTGCTCAATACGCGCAGGCGCACTTTGTATTTGCCGGCGAATTCCACCGAGCGGATTTGCAGCACTTTGCTGCCCAGGCTCGCCAGTTCGAGCATTTCTTCAAATGATACGGTGTTCATGCGCCGCGCTTCGGGCACCACGCGCGGGTCGGTGGTGTAAACGCCGTCCACGTCGGTGTAGATTTGGCATTCGTCCGCTTTGAGTGCGGCGGCCAGCGCCACGGCGGAAGTATCGGAGCCGCCGCGCCCCAACGTGGTGATGTTGCCATCGGCGTCCACGCCTTGGAAACCGGCCACAATCACCACTTTGCCTGCCGCCAAATCGGCACGCATTTTGCTGTCGTCGATGTATTCGATGCGGGCTTTGGTGTGGGAATTATCGGTTTGCACCAACACCTGCCAGCCGGTGTAGCTCTTGGCCGGAATGCCGATATCCATCAGCGCCATGGACAAAAGGCCGATGGTTACCTGCTCGCCGGTGGCCAACACCACATCCATTTCGCGTGGGTCGGGAAACTCCTGGATTTCGTGCGCCAACGCCACCAGGCGGTTGGTTTCGCCGCTCATGGCGGACACCACCACCACCACGTCGTGCCCTTCGGCACGGGCACGGGCAATGCGTTTGGCCACATTCTTAATGCGATCGGGGCTTCCTACTGAAGTCCCGCCATATTTCTGTACCAATAAAGCCATTTGCTTGAATACTCTCTTTACTTTTGAAGCCAATCCGTATCACACATGGCAACGGATTGGCCGAAAATTGGGAAGTGGACAGTTTGCCGATATATCAGGCAGAGCGGCATTATTGCCAGTTCGGCATAAAAAAACAAGCCTCACATCGCCGCATCCGTGCCATTACCTAGGGTCACAGCAGTATTTCGCGGTAGAACTTTTCCCTTGTTGAGCCAACCGCCGCGCAAAGGGTTTGCTACAATCCGCCTGCCCGAATACGCATAGGCTACCTGAAAACAAATTGTCTGTCCCTATTTTCAGGTAGCCCCAACCCACATCAAGGCTACCTGAAAAATCCCACCATGCTCCGCACCCTCAAAACCATCTGGCACGGCCTCACCGCCAAAGGCGCACTCTTCCCCCACCAGCTCGCCTTCACCCTGCTCATCCCCCTGCGCAACTGGGCGCTTTCCCCCGCCGAGCTGGTGCGCCGGCTCGATTTGCAGCCGCAGCAGCGAATTCTCGAAGTGGGCTGCGGGCCGGGCTATTTCAGCCCCGCGCTCGCCCGTGCCGTGCCGCAGGGCAGCTTGGTGTTGGCCGATATTCAGCCCGAAATGCTGGCCAAAGCGCGGCAGCGGCTGGAAAAACGCCATATTACCAATGCCGAATACCACCTGTGCAGCGGCAGCAGCTTTCCCTTTGCCAGAGGCTCGTTTCACCGCATCGTGCTGGTAACCGTTTTAGGCGAAGTAGCCGACCAAGCGGCCTACCTCGCCGAATTCCACCGCCTGCTCGCTCCAGACGGGCTGCTGTCCATTTCCGAAGCCGCCGGAGATGCGGATAAACTCAGCCGCACCGAGCTTATCCAATTGCTCGAGCAATACGGCTTCTCTCCCGTGCAACAATTCGGCAACGAGCGCAACTACACGCTGAATTTCGGCAAAACAGATTTGAGCTTGGCAGAAACCCGCTGAGCTTTCAGGTAGCCTCATTCAATAGTTAAACAGGTAGCCTCATTCAATAGTTAAAAAGGCTACCTGAAAATACAAGATACAAGGAAAACAATACTATGGCCAAAGCCCCCAAAACCCTCTACACCTGCACCGAATGCGGCGGCACCGTGCCCAAGTGGCAGGGTAAATGCCCGCACTGCGGCGAGTGGAACACCTTGCAGGAAGGCATCGCCGCGCCCGAGCCGAAAAACGCCCGTTTCCAATCGTGGGCGGCGGACACCACGCAAGTGCAGGAACTCTCCAAAGTTACCGCCGCCGAAGTGCCGCGCGAGCCCACCGGCATGGGCGAGCTTGACCGCGTGCTCGGCGGCGGGCTGGTGGACGGCGCGGTGATTTTGTTGGGCGGCGACCCTGGCATCGGCAAATCCACGCTGCTGCTGCAAACCATTGCCCTGATGGCGAAAAAACGCAAAGTACTGTATGTATCAGGCGAAGAATCAGCACAACAGGTCGCCCTGCGCGCGCAGCGGCTGGGCTTGGATGCGGACGGCGTGCATTTGCTGGCGGAAATCCGTTTGGAAGCAGTGCAGGCTGCTTTGAAGCAGCACCAGCCCGCCGTGGTGGTTATCGACTCGATTCAAACCATGTATTCCGACCAGATTACCTCCGCGCCCGGCTCCGTGTCGCAGGTGCGCGAGTGCGCCGCCCAGTTCACCCGCATGGCCAAACAGATGGGCATCGCCATGATTTTTGTCGGCCACGTCACCAAAGACGGCGCGATTGCCGGCCCGCGCGTGCTCGAACACATGGTGGATACCGTGCTGTATTTTGAAGGCGACCAGCATTCCAACTACCGCATGATACGCGCCATCAAAAACCGCTTCGGCGCGGCCAACGAGCTGGGCGTGTTCGCCATGCTGGAAAACGGCCTCAAAGGCGTGTCCAACCCCTCCGCTATCTTCCTCGCCAGCTACCGCGACGACGTGGCCGGCTCGTGCGTGCTGGTGACGCAGGAAGGCAGCCGCCCGCTGCTGGTGGAAATCCAGGCGCTGGTGGACGACGCGCACGGTTTCACGCCCAAGCGGCTTACCGTCGGCCTCGAACAAAACCGTCTCGCCATGCTCTTGGCCGTGCTCAACCGCCACGCCGGCATTGCCTGCTTCGACCAAGACGTGTTCATCAATGCCGTGGGCGGCGTGAAAATCAGCGAGCCGGCAGCGGATTTGGCGGTGATTCTGGCGATGGTGTCCAGCTTTCGCAACAAGCCGCTGCCGGAAAAAATGGTGGCCTTCGGCGAAGTGGGATTAAGCGGCGAAGTGCGCCCCGTGGCACGCGGACAGGAGCGGCTGAAAGAAGCGGAAAAACTCGGCTTCAAACGCGCCATCGTGCCCAAAGCCAACCTGCCGCGCAGCAGGAAAGAATTTGCCGGACTGGAAATCTTCGGCGTGGAACGGCTGGACGAAGCGGTGAGATTGTGCAGGGATTTGGCGGAGTAGGGTGCAGGCTGCTGTTGGGGAAAAGGCTACCTGAAAACGCAGTTAAAATATGCAGGCTGCCTTTTAACGGCTTCAAAGCCCTAAAAAAGCAGCCTGCACATTTTCAGACGGCCTCAATCCGTTCTTGGAGGCCGTCTGAAAAACGAAGAAGTTTCAGGTAGCCTCGAAGAGGAAACCCGCTTCGTTTGGGACGGCAGCCATCTCTTGCAAGAAATCCACCCGGACGGCAGATATACCTATATCTACACCGATCCGAGCAGCTATGAACCGCTCGCACAAGTCCGCGATTGGACAACCGCAGACGGAGAAAACCGACAACAAACCCACTATTTCCACTGCGACCAAATCGGCATCCCGCGCGAGATGACTGATAAAGACGGCAACCTCTTATGGTTCGGCAATTATACCGGCTGGGGTCGTCTGAAAGAGGAAACCAAGGTAACGGATAGCGCATACCAACCCTTCCGCCTGCAAAACCAGTACGCCGACCGTGAGACGGGGCTGCACTATAATTTCTTCAGGTATTACGAGCCTGACGCAGGTCGGTTTGTGAATCAGGATCCGATTGGGTTGTGGGGTGGGGAGAATTTTTATGCTTTTGCGCCTAATGCGCAAGCATGGTTAGATTCTTTGGGGTTAACCCCTCAGGTATTTATTGCTACAAGAGTTGAATTAGGAGTAGCTATTGGCAAAAGAATCTCATGGAAACAAGCTATTCGTCGTGTACAACAAGGTAAGGATGTTTATGTCCCTTCTCGCTGTGCCGCAAAAAAACTTTCAAAAGCAGCATTTAAAGGGAAACCGATGAAACATGAGCCTCACCCGGATAAAACAGGTAGTACAGCTGGTCGGTTACCACATATACACCCTAAACAGCATATCAATACTTCACATATTTTCCACCCGTAGGAGAATACTGCATGAGCATATCAATTATTTATTTTGAATTAAAAAAACCTTCTCAAGATTTTCTTGGATATAAGGATGTAAATAATTATAGATTCCCAGAACCTTTAAAGGGATATTCAAAAAACATTGTTTTTAATTTAACTAATATAAAAGGCATGGTTCTTGATGATAGTATTGCACCAAATATGTATTATCCAGAGCCTAATATTTTAAGAAACACCTTATTGAATTTTATTGCAGAAAGGTTAAAAAATTCTTGTATACAACCTGTATTATATTTCTATATAAACGAAAATATGGAGATTAAAATAAATGACTCTGAGAAAAACTTTTTGAACTTAGCTGAATTAAGTAACTTTTTTGATGAGAAAAAATTTAAAGGGCTACTGTTTTTAAGAAATTAAGCAGCGACAGCCACCTGCTTCAGGAAGTGTATGCCAACGGTCGATACACCTACCTCTACACCGACCAGGACAGCTACGAGCCTTTAGCACAAGTCCGAGACTGGTCAACCGAAAACGCAGAAAGCAAGCCGTAGGCCGCATGAAACCTCCAATCCCGACGTAGGGTGTGTGCGGTACGCACGCACGCGGTTTTCAGTTTTCAGGTAGCCCTTTCCCTTTCGGGCTACCTGAAAGCAAAGCCCCAATGCAGTAAAAACGCATACAGTAAACTTCTGTGCAACTAAAAATAGCCAGGCGAATTTGCCATGAACCAATCATCCGTCATTGAAAAGCTGCATCGCGTGTACACCGATTTCCTGGCCTGGAAAAGCGCCGAGTTTGGCAAACAACCCGAGCAGGAAATCGGCGGCGAATGGGAATGTGACTATGCCGCCATGTCTGAAGTGTGGGCGGCGTGTTTTGATTTTGTGCAGCAAATCCCTGCGCACGAATGGCAGCCCGAACAGGCCCGGCAGCTGCTTTATCTCACCGCGCGCGACAACGAAAGCGAATACATCGCCGGAATGTTGCCAGAGCCATCCTTGCTGCGGCTGTGCGAAACCTATCGGCAGAAACTTGTGTACGATGCGGGCTGGCAGCTTGCCGTTCAGCTCCCGCGCTTCTCCAGCCAAGCCGTTGCATGGCAATGGGCGGAATTTTTCTGCAACGATCCCGACGAATACACTTGCCGCCGCGCCCTGATGGTGTCTGGCAGCCTGCATGCGCCGCACACCGAACGCTATGCCGAACACTTTTGGCAGCGCAGCATCTACCGTGACGTTGTCGGCTGGGATGCGGATGAATATCAGAAAATCGCCGTATTGCAGGCCTTAGCCGCTATGAGATCGCCTTTGCTGCCGCAATATTTAAACTTGGCCAGACAAGATGGGCGGCAGTATTTGGTGCAGCAGGCGCAGGACTTGGGCGGCTAGGCCGTTTTCAGTTTCATAGAAATACACAGTATTTCCCAGCAAGCGTAAGCTGGGTTGCCAAACCCAGCAAAACCATTGAATTTCTGATGCTGCCTGAACCGACCATTAGAAAAGGCTACCTGAAACTTTTCAGGTAGCCTTTTTGCCGATGGTATTAATCTTCACGGTCGTGTTTTTGGATAAACTCGATTTTGTAACCATCCGGGTCTTCCACGAAGGCGATAACGGTATTGCCGTGTTTCATCGGGCCGGCTTCGCGCACCACTTTGCCGCCTTTGGCGCGCACGGCATCGCAAGCAGCATAGGCGTCTTCCACTTCGATGGCGATGTGGCCGTAGGCGTTGCCGAGGTCGTAGCTTGCGGTATCCCAGTTGTGGGTGAGCTCGAGCACGGCGGTTTCGTCTTCGCTGCCGTAGCCGACGAAGGCGAGAGTGAAACGGCCTTCGGGGTAGTCTTTGCGGCGCAGGAGTTTCATGCCGAGCACTTCTTGGTAGAAGGCGAGGGAGGCTTCGAGGTTGCCGACGCGCAACATGGTATGGAGGATTCGCATGGTTTGTCCTTGGTAGGTGTTTGCTAGGGAGGCGGATTGTAGCAGGTTCGTGGCGGGCTGAGGAGCTTGGGGCGGCCTGGAAACGAAGGAGCCGGATTTCATATAGCCGCTAGCCGCAATTGTTTGCAAACGCGGTATCATCCCTAATTATGTTCAGGTAGCCTCCCATTTAAGCCGTCAGGCTACCTGAAAAACCATCCGGAGATTCATCATGCCCAGCCGTACCGACCGCCTGCTCAAACTCTTGCAGCTTCTGCGTGCCAGCCGCCATCCGAAAAGTGCACGGCTGTTGGCGCAGGAGCTGGGCATCAGCGTGCGCTCGGTGTATCGCGATATTGATACCTTGCGCGGGCAGGGCGCGGTGATTGGCGGGGAAGCAGGCGTGGGTTTTGTGTTACAGCAGGATTGCAATCTGCCGCCGCTGATGTTTAGCGAAAACGAGCTGGAAGCGCTGATGTTGGGCATGCGTTGGGCGGCAGCGCATGCCGACGGCGAAATGGCTGAGGCGGCGCGCTCGGTGTTGGGCAAGGTGCACGCGGTGTTGCCGGCACGCCTGGCCGAGCAGGCGGCGGCGCATGCGGTGTACCCGATGGGCGGCACGGCGTATGGGATCGGCGAAGCGCAGGTGTTGGCGCTGGTGCGGCAGGCTTTGCGGCAGGAAACGGCGCTCAGCTTCAGCTACACGGATTTGCAGGGGCAGGCCAGCCGGCGCACGGTATGGCCGGTGGCGCTGGGCTATTTGGACGATGTGCGGCTGTTGGCGGCCTGGTGCACATTGCGGCAGTCCTTCCGCCATTTCCGCTGCGAACGCATCACGCAAGCCCAAATCGGCTCGGCCTATCCCATGCCGCACCGCCTGCTGCTGCAATGCTGGCGGCAGCAGGAAGGGCTGGATTTAAGTGCGTTTGAGGTGGGGCGGTAGGTTGTGCTTCGGCGATGGCCTTGGCTGCTGACAAAAACTGACACAGCTATGGCGTATCATGACTGCACTTCAGGCTACCTGAAAACACAATCAACTGTTTTAAAAGGAAACATCATGAGCAAAATCACCCTCTATACCGTGCACCCTTCGCGTGGCAACAATGTACGCTGGATGCTGGCCGAATGCGGTGCGGATTACGATACCGTGGCGCTGGATTACCCGCAGCTTAAAGAGGCAGGCTATTTAGCCATCAATCCGATGGGCAAAGTGCCCGCCATCGCGCACGCCGGGCAAGTGATTACCGAGCTGCCCGCCATCCTCACCTATCTGGCCGAGCTTTTCCCCGAAAAACGGCTGATCCCCTCCGCCGGCACGCCGGAGCGCGGGCAATACTACCGCTGGCTGTGGTTTGGCACGCAGCTTGAATACGCCATTCTCGACCGTTGGCAGCAAGTGCCGCAGAGCGAAGATCGGCGCCGCGCTATCGGCTATGGCGATTTCGATACTGCGTTGCACACCCTGCAAACCCTGCTGGCCGACGGCCGCGAATATGCGGTGGGGCAGCACTTTAGCGCACTCGATGTATACCTGACCGGCCTCTTGGCTTGGGGCATGTTCCGCACCCAAGTAGTGCCAAACGTTGAACCGTTTGCAAGCTATATGCAGCGCCATCTGCAACGGCCGGCAGCGAGGACGGCGCAGGAGTAGGGAGTAGGTACAAAAAAGGCTACCTGAACATGAGCTTCACAGCAATGCGTGGAGCTTGTTTCAGGTAGCCTTTATATGTGCCAAACGTTTATTTCGGCAGATAATCCATCGGATTGACGGCTCGGTTGTTTACGCGCACTTCGAAGTGCAGTTTCACGCGGTCGGTGCCGCTGCTGCCCATGGTGGCGATGGTTTGCCCGGTGGATACCTGCTGGCCTTCGCGCACGCTGATTTGGCTATTGTGCGCGTAGGCGGTGAGCATGCCGCCGGTGTGGGTGATGAGGATGAGCTTGCCGTAGCCGCGGATGCCTTCGCCCACGTAGCTCACGCGGCCGGGGGCGGCGGCTTTCACGGGGGTGCCGGCGCTGCCGGCGATGTCGATGCCTTTGCTGGAGGAGCCGTTAAACTGGGTGATGATTTCGCCCCGCACCGGCCATTGCAGGCTGCTGGGCGCGGCGCTGGTACGCTCGGCCGGGGTGCGCGTTACTGTGCGGTTGGGCGTATTGCTGGCGGATGTGCTGCGGTTGGTGCCGCTGCCCACGCGCAATCGTTGGCCCACTTCGAGCTGGGAGGAGTTTTTCAGGTTGTTCCAAGCCATTAGGCGGGAGACGGGTTGGTTGAAGCGTCGGCTGATGCGGTAGAGCGTGTCGCCGCGCTGCACGCGGTAGTATTGATCGCCGGAGGAGGTGCCGGCGCAGGCGGCCATGAGGGCGGTGCATAAGAGGGCGGTGCAGGCGGAAGAGAATTTCATGAAGCGCTCCGTGTGATGGGGCAGCTGGGCTACCTGAAAAATGAAAGATACAGCGGGTGTGAGCTAAGCAAATTTGGCATGTGCTCAAGTGTGCTGTAAAGAAGTGCTTCTATCATACTATAGGAAACGGCAGGTAAACAAACCGGCTGGTCGGGCGGCGTTGGTGCGAACAGGGTATGATGTGGCTGTTTGCAAAATATAGCGCGAGGAGAGGGCTATGTCTTTTCTGTATTCAATCCGCAGGCCGCAACCAATATTTATTGCTTGCTATTTGAGCAATACAAAACGTTAGATTTAATGGGCTCGGTGGAGTTTTTGTTCCGCCTGCCGCAAACTAGATTGAGGCTGACCCTTTCAGGTAGCCTTTGAATGCAGTGGGCTTGGGAAAACTTTGCAAAATACCCGCTTGATTTTATGTATGGCGGGCAGATATAGGGATGGCCGTTGTGCCCTAAGACTTAAGCTTTGGATAGTGCGGATTGAATCAGCATCTGTGTGCCGAACCAGCCCCAGTAGATGCGGTGGCGCCAGATGAGGCCGTCTTTGAGCTGCATCAGCTCTAAAATGTCGATTTGCTCGCCATCGGGCGTTTGGCGCGGGTATTCCCACACGAGGAGGTCGCCGCTGGCAAGGTATTGGCCGCTGCGATACCAGCGCACCAATTCGTTGGGGCGGCGGCGGGTGCCTTCTTCGAGGAAGCGGCCGATTTTGGCTTTGCCGTGCAGCACGCCGCTGTTTTGATTAAGGATGATGGGCACCAGGGGCGATTCGAGCTCGGCTGCTTCGTGATACAGTGCGAGCAGGGCGGCGGTGTTGCGGCTTTTGGCGGCTTCGTGCCATTGCTGGTAGATTTGTTCGGCGGTCATGATGTTTCCCAGTATTGGATGTAAAAAACGAATACTACGCTTGTTGAAGCTTGTAGGCTACCTGAAAAAGAGTGGAGCGAATTTCGCTAAAATAGGCGGAACGAATTTCGTTAAAACGATGCTTTGGTGTTGAGTTGCTGCGAAGCTAAAATTATTTCTTTGTTTGAAAAGGAAAAAAACGATGCGTTACCTTGGAATTTGGCTCTTGCTGTTGGCGGGGGTGGAAGCGGCTTCGATTGTGATGGTGGCCGAGCGGCTTGGTGGGATGCCCACGCTTTTGCTGATGGTGTTGTCGTTTATGGCCGGGATGGTGATGCTGCGCAACTTGGGTTTTTCTTCGGTGATGCTGGCCGGATCGCTGTTTAATAGCCGGGGCGAGGTGTCGTTTTACCAATTGCTGTGGCCGTTGCGCTATATTGTGGCGGCGCTGCTGTTGATGTCGCCCGGTTTTGTGTCCACCGCTTTGGCCTTGGTGCTGATGCTGCCGATTAAGGGCGGTCCGGCGGCGGTGCGGCCCAACCAGATGGGGCAGAACTACCGATCTTCCGGCTACGGTGCGGACGGCGACATCATCGACGGCGAGTTTGAAACCGTGCGCCCGCAAGAGGAGCGCGAAGAAACCCGCTTGCTGGAACAGCACGATTACAAGCCGCCACAATAAGGCTGATTAACCTCAAATTAACCTCAAAAGGCTACCTGAAAATCAAGATAAAGATTTCAGGTAGCCTTTCGCTTATCCGCCGCGCGTGTACAATACGCCTTTTCCCGCAACAGCAAACCCAGCAACATGAAACCGAACAGCCTAACGCAGCGCCCCATCGGCGTATTCGATTCCGGCGTCGGCGGGCTCACCGTGGTGCGCGCGCTGATGGAGCGGCTGCCCAACGAAAACATCGTTTATTTCGGCGACACCGCCCGCGTGCCCTACGGTGTGAAATCACGCAGCACCATCGAAACCTACACCGCGCAAATCGTTGAATTCTTAATGCAACACGACGTGAAAGCGCTGGTGATTGCCTGCAACACCATCGCCGCCGTGGCCGGCACCAAAGTGCGGCAAACCGTCGGCGGTATGCCCGTGCTCGACGTGATTGCCGCCGGCGCGCAAGCCGCGCTGGCCACCAGCCGCAACGGCCGCATCGGCATCATCGCCACGTCCACCACCGTCAATTCCAACGCCTACGCCCGCGCCATCCACGCGCAAAACCCGCAGGCGCGCGTGCCTTCCCAGGCCTGCCCGCTGCTGGTGCCGCTGGTGGAAGAAGGCTGGCTCGAGCACGAAGTTACCCGCCTCACCGTGCGCGAATACCTCAAGCCGCTGCTTGCCGAAGACATCGACACCCTCGTGCTCGGCTGCACTCATTATCCCCTGCTCAAACCCCTGCTGCAAAGCGAAGCCCCGCATCTGGCGCTGGTGGATTCCGCGCTCACCACCGCCGAAGCCACCGCCGCCGCCCTTGCCGAGGCCGGCCTGCTCAACCCCAGCCAAACCCCCGCCGACTACCATTTCTACGTGAGCGACATCCCCCTGCGCTTCCAAACCATCGGCGAACGCTTCCTCGGCCGCAGCCTTGAGCAAATCGAAATGATGCGGCTGGGCTGATTGCCCCTAATCTTTTCAGGTAGCCTGAGTAACGCCACAGGCTACCTGAAAAAGGGCAAACTATTTTTTATAAGGTATCAGTTGGGTTCAGGCAACTGCTTTGGATTTCAGGTAGCCTTTGCCATGTGTGTCCTGTTCCCCTTTGCGCCTTATGCCGGCGCGGGCACTTTCTTTTCTTTGCTTCGCCAAAGAAAAGAAAGCAAAAGAAAGGCGACTGCGGGCGCAGGTTTGGCTTCGCCAAACTTCCCTCCCTCCGCACAGTTTTTCGGGCGGGCTCGCAACTTGCGGCTACGCCGCTTCGAACATGCAAGCCCTTGTTCCCCGAAAAACCGCGCTCCGTTCGGCTGCGCCAGCATGGGGCGGTACAGCCCAGCCGATTGCACCAAATGTTTTGTTCCTGACTTTAAAAGAGGCTATTTTTATTAGTTGGTTATACGATATTTGCATACACAAGAGGCTACCTGAGAAATATTCCCCACCACTTTTCAAATGATTACGCCATGACCAAAACCGTCATCCTCATTTCCGGCCGCGGCAGCAATATGCAGGCCGTGGTCCAAGCCAATATCCCCAATCTGCACATCGCCGCCGTGCTTTCCGACAACCCCCAAGCCCCTGGCCTGGCCTGGGCGGCAGAGCAGGGCATCCATACCGCCGCCCTCAATCCCAAAGACTTCCCCAGCCGCGCCGATTTCAACCAAGCCATGCTCGAACTCGTGGCCAGCCACGCGCCCGACCTTGTACTGCTCGCCGGTTATATGCGCATCCTCCCGCCCGAGTTTTGCAGCCGCTTTGCCAATCAAACCATCAACATCCATCCCTCCTTGCTGCCCGCTTTCCCCGGCCTGCATACCCATCAACGCGCCATCGACGAAGGCTGCCGCCTCGCGGGCTGCACCGTGCACTTCGTTACCGCCGAGCTCGATTGCGGCCCCATCATCGCCCAAGGCGCCGTGCCCGTATACGATACCGATACTGCCGATACCCTGGCCGCGCGCGTGCTGAAAATCGAACACCAGCTGCTGCCGCAAGCCGTGGCCGACTTCGCCGCCGGTAATCTGAGCATTCACGGCAAACGCGTGCATAACCGGCGTACTGCGGGCGAAGCCGGGCAAGATTGAGCGTATGGCAAGCAGGGGCAACTTAATATTGTCCACATCGAAATGTTTTGTTTAACCTTTTCAGGTAGCCTTTCCGCAAGAGGCTACCTGAAAATTTTTGGGCAGCTATTTTGCCGCATTCCCCGCCGCCATCGGATACCGCTATAATCCATCCAAGCAAACAATCTAATCCAACTATAGTGAATTAAATTTAAACCAGTACAGCGTTGCCTCGCCTTGCCGTACTATCTGTACTGTCTGCGGCTCGTCGCCTTGTCCTGATTTAAATTTAATTCACTATATTCTGGCAAAGCCCGCTGTGTTCGCTTTCAGGTAACCTGCGGGCTGCCTGCCCAAACGAGGTGTGATATGGCTTTTGTAGTTACCTTATTGCTGCTGATGTTCGGTGCTTTTGTGGTGATGCTGTTCCAAACGAGGATGCAGCAGCAGGAGATGGCTGAACAGCTGTCGCGCCTGCAGAAAGAAGTGGAACAGCTGCGCCGCCGCCAGCCTCTGCGGGAGCAAAGGCTGGCTGAAAGTGAGGGCGGCGGGCAGCGCGCAAGCGGGCAGGCCGAACCTCAACACCTTGGGCAGGGCGGGCTTCAGCCCAATGCGCCCAGTGCGCCGCAGCCTGATTTCAGCGGCTGGCCGTACAACCCGAACGTGCCCACTTCCGCTGCTTCGGGCGCATCGCAGCCGGGTGTTGCTGCGTTTGATGCCATTCCTTCTGCGGCAGCCGGCCCGGCCCAATCGGCCCATCTGGCCGCCCATTCCCAACCGGCAGAAGCGGCGGTGCATCCGCTTCCTGCCCAATCTGGCCAACCTAGCCAATCCACATTCGAACAACCTGCCGCGCCTGCGTTTTCAGGTAGCCTCACGGCGGCTGTCTCGGCATCGGGGGAAAATGTGCCGCCTGCTCCAGTAGCGCAGCCTGCTCCTGCCGCACGGCAGCCTGAAGCGGCTGTTGAGGAACATGGCGTGATGCCGGGCAGCCGCCCGGGCACGGTGAGAATCCGCAAACGGGGGACGGCGCAAACCGCTGCCCAAACGCCTGCCCGCACTCCGGCTCAAGCAGCGATGCCGGTGCAAAGCCAAACTCAGGCGGCAGCCCAATCATCAGCCGCCCAATCTGCCCAGCGGCGCCGCGTTGCCCGCCCGGCCGAGCGGGATGAGGAAAGTGCATTTGCTCCGCTGATCGATTGGCTGATGCACGGCAACCTGCTGCTGAAAACCGGTGTGGTGGTGCTGTTTTTGGGGCTGGTGTTCCTGCTGCGCTTTGCTTCGGAGCGGATTCATGTGCCGATTGAAATGCGCTATCTGGGCGTGATGGGCTCGGGTTTGGCGGCTGCCGTGTCGGGTTGGTTTTTGCAACGCCGCCGCCGCGAATACGGCCTGATTTTGCAGGGCTTCGGCATGGCGGTGATGTATCTGACCACGCTGGCGGCGGTGAAGCTGCATCCGCTTCTGCCTTCGGGCACGGCTTTTATGCTGATGGTGGGGCTGGTGTGTGCGATGGCGGCGCTGGCGGTGCGGCAAGATGCGAAAATCATGGCGCAGGTGGCGCTTATCGGCGGTTTGGCCGCGCCGATTCTGGTGAGCGACGGCAGCGGCAGCCATGTGGTGCTGTTCACTTATCTGGCGCTGCTCAACACAGGCGTGGCGGCGATTGCCCGCTTCAAAACCTGGCGCAGTCTGAACCTTATCGGCTTTATCGGCAGCCTGTTTATTGCCGTGATGTGGGGCGCTTCGGAATACAGGGGCGAATATTTCGCCAGCACCGAGCCGTTCCTGATTTTCCATTGGCTGCTCTATACGCTCTTGGCCTGCCTCTACGCGCTGCACCGGCGCGATGAGGCCGATGAGGCAGCCGTGCCGGATAACGCTGGGTTGGACGAACTGATCGACAGCCTGGTGCGCCACGGCATGACCATCGGCGCGATAGACGGCACGCTGCTGTTCGGCTCGGCCGTGTCGGCGTTTGTGCTGCAATACCATATGCTGCCCGAGGGCGGCCATTGGGCGGCCGGTGCGGCGCTGGGTTTTGCCGCGGTATATGCCTTGCTGGCCGGGGTGTTCACCGGCAGCCGCGATTTCCCGCTGTTGCGCCAGGCTCTGGCTGCGCTTTCGCTCGTGTTCGCCACCATGGCGGTGCCGCTGGCTTTCGAGCAGGAGGCCACGGTGGCGCTGTGGTCGCTGGAGGCGGGGCTGGTGTATGTGTTTGCACTGCGCCAGCAGCGGCCGCACACGCGGTTTTTGGCAGTGGTGGTGTATGCGCTGTCGCTGGGCGTATTGCTGTTTGGCGGTGAGTTGAGCTGGCGGATTATGAGTGAAGAAAGTGTGCCGCTGCTCGCCGGCCCGCTGGTGCCGACATTGGCGGCGGCCTCGGCCGGTTTGGCCATGTATGCCGCCTGGCTGCGTTGGCGCTGCCGCGGTTCGGCCTATTGGGAAAGCTGTGCCCAGCGCGGGGCTTTGGGCGCAGGTCTGCTGCTCGCGGGGCTGCTGCCGCTGATGTGCCTGCCGCGCCATTGGGCAATGGTGGCTTTGGCCGCATTGGCTTGGGCGGCGGTGCGGGTGCAGGCGGTGTTGCAGGATGCGTTTGCGCCCAACCCGCTGGCCGTGCTTTCAGGTAGCCCCTCCGATGAAGGCGGGGCAGATGAAGATGCAGATGAGGCAGACGAATCTGCTTGGCTGCCCGGCGGCGGCTTGTTTGCCGTGGCCGCGGCAAGCTGGGGCATACTTGTGTTGTTGCTGTTGGCGGTTGTGTCCGCCGGGGAAGACTGGCTGTCCACTATCTGCTGCTTTGCCGCCGCGATATTGCTGGGTGCGGCGGCCTACGCTTTGCACCGCCAGGGCGATGCATGGCTACCTGAAAATGAATCCAGTGTACCGCTGCGCAGCAAAAACAGGCGCAGCAGGCAGCAACGTGACACCGCCCGCCCGCTCAGCCTATTGTTACACCAAGCTGTCGGCTGGCTGCTGCTCGACCTGGCATTCTTAAGCACGATACTCTCTTCGGTAAACCTGCTGCACCATCTGCCGGAAAGCCTGGCTGGCGGCGCCCTGTTGTGGGCTTTGCCGCTGCCCTTCGCGTTGTGGACGGCGGCAGCCTGGCTGCTCGATTGGCGGCAGGGTAAACGCACTGCGCTTGTGTTGGTGCCGCTGCTGATTCCGAACGCCATGCTGCTGTTTGGCGGATTGAGCCGTGCCGATTTGGTGGCACACGCGCTTTCAGGTAGCCTCATGCACCTGGCCTTGGCTGTCTTGCTGGCATGGGTTTTGCGCCTGCAAGGCTTCCGTTCGCACGACACTGAACGCGGCTGGGGCATGGCGGCGTTTGCGCTGTGGGCGGCTTCGGCCACTGCCTTCTGCGGCATCCTTGCCGGCGAAATACTGGGCGGCGTGTGGGGGCAAATCGGCTGGCTGGCGCTGCCGTTGGCACTGTGGCTGCTGTTTTATCTGGGGCGCGGCAAGGCCGGGTTGCGGCCGTATGCGGCCGCCTGCTCGCTGCTGTGCGGCGGCTATGCCCTGATGTGGCTGGTGGCAAACAATGCGCTCGAGCCGCGCGCTGTGCAGCCCTTCGCCTACTTGCCGCTGCTCAATCCGATGGATTTGGCCGGGCTGTTGGTGGGGGCGCTGTGGCTGCGCTGCGTTGATTTGTGGCAGGAAGAATTCGAGCTGGAAAGCGAGGGCCTGCGGCTGCACCTGGCAGGTTCGGTGCTGCTCGGCCTCACGCTGGTGAGCGGCGCGGTGCTGCGCCTGTGGTATTTCTATATGGGCGTGGAGTGGACGCTGCACGGCATCATGGCCTCCTTCGGCCTGCAGGCGGCGCTGTCGATCGTGTGGGCGGCCACCGCCATCGGCCTGATGGTGTCCGGCCACCGCTTGGGGCGGCGTATCCGCTGGATGGCCGGCGCCGGGCTGATGGGCGTGGTGGTGCTGAAGCTGTTTACGGTGGAACTGGGCGGCAGCGGCGGCATCGCCCGCATCGTGTCGTTTATCGGCGTGGGGCTGCTGCTCCTGCTGGTGGGCTGGTTCGCACCCGTGCCGCCGAGGGAGGGGGAGGATTAGCGGGGCTGGAGGCTACCTGAAAAGTGAGGATTCGGCGAAGTGGAAATACAGTGTGGCAGTGTTTCTGGTCAGCTGATAGTTTTCAGGTGGCTTGATTGAATGCTGATGTGTGGCTTGTTGTTAGGGAAAGAGAGATAAACTGTGGAAGAAATTGATCTGCTTTTTTTTAGAATGAAACGGCTTATGAATATCAATGAACCGTTTGAAGATCGGCATCGTTACCTATTGGAGCGTCTCAGTCATGTCGGTGCGCCGTTTGGATTAAAAGGTGTGGATTTAAGCAGCTTAAAAATGCCACATCGCGAACAGCAAAAGCCATATGTTAAATATAAGCATCCTGATACGCCGCGTGTGTCTCAATGGTATGAGTATGAAAGACGTGTTGATTACGGAAGACCAGAACTTGATGAATGTTATTTCAGCGGGATAGACAAAATATGGTATGAGTTCAAGCCTGGCTATAAAAAGGTAAATTTTCATGATGTGGCTTATAGCCACTTCCCGCAAGTGATTGAAATTTTCGAGCCACGAGCAGCTGAAAATTTTTATGCTGGTTACGCTATTTATTATGAGTATGGTTATCGACCGAGCGAATCACCGACCTGTGATTCTATTGGCCGTATGATTTCCATCGTTCCTGCCTACAACGATTTAAGAGCCCACGGCATCACCCCCAACGGCCGCAACAATATCTACACCCTCAGCCCCGCCTGTTATTGGGATAAGGACCTGTGCCAAACCGCCTTGGGCTACGACCGCGACGAAGTCATCCGCCGCCTTGCAGGCAAAGTACCCGATGTGCGCCCGCTGGCCGACGGGGTGTACATCATCTTCAACGACAACCCCTTGCTCTCCTTTGATGACTTCCTCGCCATCCAGCACACTTTCAAGCCGATACTCGGTTTGCAATAGGCAGTAAAATTAAAAAGGCTACCTGAAACTTTCAGGTAGCCTTTTTAATTTTACTGCCGAACAATACTCGACCCTTACCCTTGCCGCCTGGCGACCATGCGTTTGCCGATGATGTGCAGTTCGGCTTCGGGGATTTTTTGGTCGCCTAGGTCGAACAGCTGCTCTTCGCGCGGAATGTGGAAGTCGTAGCCGGCAGTGAAGCGGGAGATGAGCTCGAGATTAAGCGGTGTGCCGTCGGCGAGGGAGGCCAGGTGTTGGTTGAGTAAATCCCAGCTGCTGTGCAGGGATTGGTGTTCGCTTTCCAACACTTGGATCAGCGCCTTGGCTTCGGGGGCGTATTGCAGCAGCAGGGGAAAGAAATCTTCTTCTTCGTCTTGGTGGTGTAGCGGGGCGGCTACGTTGAAATAGTGACGGATTTGGGCAACGGCTTGCTCAGCTACGGTGTTGTAGCCGTGCTGTTGCAGATAGTCGGGCAGGGCGTGCAGCTGGCTGCAGAAGCGTTTTACTTTGCCATGGCAGGCGCGCAGCATGGCGGTAGGCTGCTCGAAGGTAACGGAGCGGGTATTGAATAAGTCCATGATGTGTATTGTTGAGGCTACCTGAAAAGCAAAATGCTGCCGTAATACGGCAGCAGTGTCAATGTGCGTAGGGTTAGGTGGGTGGCGACGACAACGCGGCTATTGCAGGTTGTTTTTGCCGACAGCTGCCTGATGGTTTTCGCTGTGGTTGCCTAGGTAGGAAACG
This sequence comes from uncultured Eikenella sp., assembly GCA_963515595.1. Lineage (GTDB taxonomy): Bacteria > Pseudomonadota > Gammaproteobacteria > Burkholderiales > Neisseriaceae > Eikenella. The sequence goes on from CAUPYH010000003.1 coordinate 30,510, forward strand.
GCCAAGTCGGCGCAGCAGCCGCAGCAGGTGGCCACGCCCAAGGCATTTTGCAGGTCGGTAAGGCTGGTAGCTCCGGCGGCAACCGTTTCTTTGATTTGGCGGTCGGAAATGGCATTACAAACGCAAACAAACATGGGTGTGCCCCCTTGAAAATAGTTGTTCTATTGATAATCAGTATTATTGGTGTATGGTAATGGAAACCAATTAGCCTGGCAATAGGTTTTTTATGTAATAAAAGAGAAGGTTGGGCAATTATGTTGCAATAGTGGTTTCAGGTAGCCTGATGTTGGTGCATTGGTTTGCACGACCAGGCTTGGGGCATAAGTTTCGCTGCCTACTGGCGCTTTATAGTAAAATGCGGCCACTTTTTTTATCTGTTGGGTAATGATGAATATGAAAGAAGTTTCGTGGTTCCGGCTGTGGCCGTATGCTTTGCTGGCTGCTTTGGTAGTGGTGTTGGATCAGTGGAGCAAGCTGTGGGTGTTGGATCATATTGTGTATAACTGGCGCGAGCCGGTGATCGAGGGTTTTTTCGATTTGACGCATGTGTACAACCCGGGTGCGGCGTTTAGTTTCTTGGCCGGTGCTTCTGGCTGGCAGAAATACCTGTTTGCCGGCTTGGCGGCGGTGGTGACGCTGTATTTGGCATTGGGTATCCGTTCGGGGAAGTTTGGCCGCTTGGGCGATGTGGCGGCAGCGATGATTATCGGTGGTGCCATCGGTAATGTTATCGATCGAATCAACTACGGCCATGTAATCGATTTCTTGTTGTTTTATTGGAATAATCACTACTATCCGGCGTTTAATGTGGCCGATAGTTTTATCTGCGTTGGCGCAGCATTGTTCGTAATTGACGGTTTCCGTCAGGGCAAGCGTAATCAGGCTACCTGAAAGCGTCAGCTTCAGTGATAGCTAGACCAACCACACTCAGAGGAAAAAATATGGCGAAAACCATTATGCTGGCCAATCCGCGCGGCTTTTGCGCGGGGGTGGACCGTGCCATCAATATTGTGGAACGGGCATTGGAGCTGTTTGGCGCGCCGATTTATGTGCGGCACGAAGTGGTGCACAATAAATTCGTGGTGGACAATTTGCGCGCTAAAGGAGCTGTTTTTATTGAAGAGTTGGCAGATGTGCCGCCCGGCGCCACGCTGATTTATTCGGCGCACGGCGTATCTAAGGCGGTGCAGGAGGAAGCGGCAGATCGTGGTTTTCGCGTGTTTGATGCCACTTGCCCGCTGGTTACCAAGGTGCACCGTGAAGTGGCGCGTTTGGATGAGCACGGCTACCAAGTCATCATGATTGGCCATGCCGGCCACCCGGAAGTGGAAGGCACCATGGGGCAGCTGCCGCCGGGCAGTATGCTTTTGGTGGAAACAGCTGCGGATGTGGCCGATTTGGAAGTGCGCAATCCTGATAAGCTCGCGCACGTGAGCCAAACCACGCTGTCGATTGACGAAACTAAGGAAATCATCGATGCGTTGCGGGCGCGTTTCCCCAATATCCGCAGCCCGCACAAGGAAGACATCTGCTATGCCACCACCAATCGCCAAGAGGCGGTAAAGCAGCTGGCGGCGGCCAGCGATGTGGTGGTGGTGGTGGGCTCGCCCAATTCTTCTAATAGCAACCGTTTGCGCGAAGTGGCCGCACAACATGGCGTGGATGCTTATATGGTGGACAATGCAGGCTACCTGAAAAAGGAATGGTTTGCCGGCAAAGAACGAGTAGGGATTACGGCCGGAGCCTCCGCGCCGGAGGTGCTGGTACAAGAGGTGGTGGACACCGTGCACGGCTGGGGCTTCGAGACGGTGCGGGAAGGAGAGGGGGAAGAGGAGAGTATTGTGTTTGTGCTGCCCAAAGAGCTGCGTGAGTGAAGTTGGGCAGATTTGAAGCAACTGATATATGTAAAAGGCTACCTGAAAATGTTTCAGGTAGCCTTTTGCTTGGTATGGAGAAGGGTAGTGGATTCGATTTAAACCAGTGTGGTGGTTGCTGCATGCCGCATGCTTTTTCAACTCGCCACTTGGTTCTGATTTAAGTTTAATCCACTAAGCTTTAGCCATAGGAAAAAAGCAGGCTACCTGAAAAATCAAGCAGCCTAAAAGAACAGCTAGAGAGTAACGTTTACTGGGCGCAGATGCTTTCGATAGCCTGGGGGATATCGCCTGCACAAGCCCAAATCAGCTGGCCTTGCGATTGCATCGGCAGCAGCAGAACCGCACGCTCGGCAGTGCTGCCGGCCGGAATAGCGGTAATCGCGCCTTGGCTGAGGGTAATGCTCTGCCAGAATTCCTTCTGGCTGGCGGGCACATCGATTGCTTCGTTGATTTCATTCAGGCGAGTGCCTTTGGCCAAGCGGGTTTCCACCCATACCTTCGCCATATTCAGTGCCTCAACGGCTTTCGGATCGGTGATGGTGGGGGCGGCGGGAGCCTGTTGGGCGGCCGCACCACTACTACCCATGTTGCCTTCATCAGCCGGTTCGGCCAAGCCGACCATGGCTTTGGCTTGCTCGATGATTTCCGGGTTCATATAGGCATAAACACCACCGCCCACCAGAATCAGGGCCAGCAGCAGGCCGATTGCGCGCGATGCGCCGCCGCTACTGCCGCTGCGTTTGCTGCGGGATTTGTTGTTACGGGATAATTTTCTCACTGCTGTAGCCATTGTATTTAGTATCCTAATAATTGTTGGGATAGTTTAGATAGGTAGAAAAAGGAACTCGATAGTGGATAAGCATAAAGCGTGCCAAAGTTTGATACTGGATTAGATTTGGCGTGATTAATTGCTATTTTTGATTGTTATCTGTTGTTATATATGTGAATTTTTATGGTTGAGATGTGGGTGGCGACGGAAAGGGGCTACCTGCAAGCGCTGTAAAGTTTCTGCAAAGCTAAAATTTCAGGTAGCCTTTAAACGGTAAACGGCAGGCAAGAAAAAGCACCCTCGGGAGAGGGTGCTTTTGCATGGTGTTGGGATGATTACATCATGCCCATTCCGCCCATGCCTCCCATTCCGCCCATGTCGGGAGCGGCGGGTTTGTCTTCCGGAATGTCGGCTACCATGCATTCGGTAGTCAGCATCAGTCCGGCGATGGAAGCGGCGTTTTGCAGCGCGAAGCGGGTAACTTTGGCCGGGTCGATTACGCCCATTTCCAGCATGTCGCCGTAGCTGTCGTTGCCGGCGTTGTAGCCGAAGTTGTCGTTGCCTTCCAGCACTTTGTTCACCACCACGCTCGGCTCACCGCCGGCATTGGCCACGATTTGACGCAGCGGAGACTCAACCGCACGCAATACGATTTGCACACCGGCTTCTTGGTCGGCATTAGCGGTTTCTACTTTGCTCAGGGCAGAGCGGGCACGCAGCAGGGCTACGCCGCCGCCGGCTACCACGCCTTCTTCTACAGCGGCACGGGTGGCATGCAGCGCGTCGTCCACGCGGTCTTTTTTCTCTTTCATTTCCACTTCGGTAGCCGCGCCCACTTTGATTACAGCCACACCGCCGGCCAGTTTGGCCACGCGCTCTTGCAGTTTTTCCTTATCGTACTCGCTGGTGGCAGTTTCAATCTGGGTGCGGATTTCGGCCACGCGGGCTTCTACGGCGGATTTGTCGCCCAAACCATCGATGATGGTGGTGTTTTCTTTGCCCACTTCGATGCGTTTGGCCTGGCCCAAATCTTCCAGCGTGGCTTTTTCCAAAGACAAGCCCACTTCTTCGGCGATCACAGTGCCGCCGGTGAGGATGGCGATGTCTTGCAACATGGCTTTGCGGCGGTCGCCGAAGCCAGGAGCTTTCACGGCTACGGTTTTCAGGATGCCGCGAATGTTGTTCACCACCAGAGTGGCCAAGGCTTCGCCTTCCACGTCTTCAGCAATAATCAACAGCGGGCGGCTGGTTTTGGCTACTTGCTCCAACACAGGCAGCAGGTCGCGGATATTGCTGATTTTTTTGTCAAACAGCAGAACAAACGGGCTGTCTAGTTCGGCCAGTTGTTTTTCGGGGTTATTGACGAAATAGGGGGAGAGGTAGCCGCGGTCGAACTGCATACCTTTCACTACTTCCACTTCGTTTTCCAGCGATTTGCCGTCTTCAACGGTGATCACGCCTTCTTTGCCCACTTCGTTCATGGCTTGGGCGATGATGTTGCCGATGGATTCGTCGGAGTTGGCGGAAATAGAGGCCACTTGGGCGATTTCCTTGGATTTTTCCGGCACGGGTTTGGCGATATTCTGCAACTCTTTTACCAAAGCGGACACGGCTTTGTCGATACCGCGTTTCAGGTCGGTCGGGTTCATGCCGGCAGTAACGTATTTCATGCCTTCAGCCACAATGGCTTGTGCCAACACGGTGGCGGTGGTGGTGCCGTCGCCTGCTACATCGTTGGTTTTGGAGGCAACTTCTTTCACCATCTGCGCGCCCATGTTTTCAAACTTGTCTTTCAGTTCGATTTCCTTAGCCACGGTTACGCCGTCTTTGGTGATGTGCGGGCCGCCGAAAGCGCGGTCGATTACCACATTGCGGCCTTTCGGGCCGAGGGTTACTTTCACGGCGTTAGACAAAACGTTTACGCCGTTTACCATTTTCTGGCGGACTTCATTGCCAAACTGTACATCTTTTGCTGCCATGTGTATGACTCCTAAAATAAAAAATCAGTAATTAAAAAATCAGTAATTTCTGTTCTTGAATCAGCGCGGTTTATTCCACGATGCCGAAGATGTCTTCTTCGCGCATCACCAGCAGTTCTTCGCCGTCGGCTTTTACGGTTTGGCCGCTGTATTTACCGAAAATCACGCGGTCGCCCACTTTCACATCCAGCTTACGGCGCTCGCCACCTTTGGTGAGCTTGCCAGCGCCCACGGCCACCACTTTGCCCATATCGGGCTTCTCAGCAGCAGAGCCGGGCAAAACAATACCGGAAGCGGTTTTTTCTTCGGCTTCCAAGCGTTTGATAACGACGCGGTCGTGTAACGGACGAATTTTCATAAATCTTCTCTCCAAAATTGAATTTGATGATTTGTTGCTACCCAATTGAGGGTAAACAGAAATGTGCCGTACAGGGCGCGGCACGCTGCTTATGCGGCGAAGGAGATGGAGTTGGAGGCGTCGAATTCAAGGGCAGACCGGAAAAAATATCCGGCTGGAGGGAGAAGGGGACGGACTAGATTGGGGAAGATGACTTTCAGGTAGCCTTTTGCCGGAGTAGGGCAGGGTGCAGGCTACCTGAAAATTGGAGGAAGAGATTTGGATCATGGAGATGATGTTTTCAGGTAGCCTCAATCAGCGGGCTCATCTTCTTCGGGCAAGGGCAGATTGTGCTGAACGGCATACACGGCGGCCTGCACGCGGCTGCCGAGTTCGAGCTTGCGCAGGATGTTTTGCACGTGCACTTTCACGGTGGACTCGGCCAAATCCATGCGCTTGGCAATGATTTTGTTGCTGTATCCCACGGCGAGGTAGCGTAGCACTTCGAGTTCGCGCGAAGTGAGGGTGTCGAGGGCGCTTTCGGCGGCGGGTTGGGCCGGGCGGATGAGGGATTGCACCATGCAGGCCATCATTTCGGGAGAGAAGACGTTGTCGCCGTTGGCGGCTTTGCCGATGGCGTCGATAAGGAAGTTGGCATTGATGTTTTTCAAGAGGAAGCCGCACGCGCCCAGGCGCATGCATTCCACCAGGTCTTCGCCGTCTTCCGATACGGTGAGCATCACCACTTTCTGCTCGGGGCGGCTGCTGAGGATTTGGGCTAGCGCTTCGCGCCCGTTCATCACGGGCATGTCAAGGTCGAGCAGCACCACGTCGGGTTCAAGTTGACTCACCAGCTTCACGCCGCTGAGGCCGTCGGCGGCTTCGCCCACTACTTCGTAGTTTTCCTGCCGGGCAAGCAGGGCTTTGATGCCGCTGCGGAATAATGTGTGGTCGTCGATGAGTACGATGCGGATTTTTTCAGTCATACCTGTCTTCTTTCTTCGTAAGGCAGATTCAGGGTTACCCGGGTGCTGCCGGGTTTGGAGTGTAGGGAAAGCTGGGCGCGGATGCGTTGGGCGCGTTCGTGCATGATGTTCAGCCCCACATGGTTGCCGGAATGCCGCTCTTTAAGCCCTTCGATATCGAAACCGCGCCCGTTATCTTCAATTTCCATCACAAAATCCTGCCGGTTGTCGAAGCGGATATTCACTTGGGTGGCTTGGGAGTGTTTGCGGATGTTGGAAAGGCTTTCCTGCAAAATAAACACCACTTGCAGCTGCTGCTCGCTGTTGAGCTGGGGGCCGTTGCCGTGCCAATGCAGGCGCACGCCGATTTGGGTTTGGCGTTGGAAGCGGTCGGTCAGGGTCTGCACCACCTCGGTGAAATCTTTGTTGTTGATTTTGGTGCGGAAGTTGATGAGCAGTTCGCGCACGTCGTCGTAACACTCTTGGATACCGTCTTTGATGTAGTGCAGGTTTTCGTTGATTTGCTCCTGCTCTTGGTTTTGCAGGGCGCTTTCCAACATCTGCACTTGCAGGTTGAGGAAGGTGAGGGCTTGGGCGATGCTGTCGTGCAGGCCTTGGGCGATGAGGTTGCGCTCCTGCAATACGGCCAGCTGGCGGCTCTCATCAATCAGGCGCAGGTTGCTCACCACCACGCCGAACTGGCTGCACAGGGCTTCCCATAGTTCGGTATCGGCCATGGCCACGGGCTCTTTCTGTTTGAAATAGAGCGTAACCATGCCGAAATCTTGCGCTTTATATTGGATTTTGAAAATACGCAGCTGCTGGAAGCCCATGCGGCTGCATTCGCTGTTGTCGGTGTCGAAGGCGTGGCCGTCTGATTCGCGCACGAATTGGATGGGTTGCCAGTCGTCGTGTACCACGGCGTGTCCGCACAAGCAGTCGTCGAAGCGCTGGCAGGCTTCGGCAGTTTGCAGGCTGTCGGGCAGGTTGATTTGGCTCACCAAATCCATGCGCTGCCGTTTGAAATCGATTAAGCGGATGCTGCCGGCATCAGCGGCCACCATTTCCAGCATTTTCTGCAGGAATACTTCGGCAGCCTCAGTGGTGGTTTGGGTTTGACTGAGAAAGCGCGAAAAGAAATACAGGGTTTCTAGGGTGTGGTGTTTGCTGGCCAGGTCGCGTGTTTTTTCCAGTACTTCTTCTTCTAGGTGGGAATAGAGTTGGTGCAGGCTGCGGCTCATCTGGTTAAAACCGTTGTCTACACGGGCGAACTCGGCGGAGTGGTCAATAGGGATTTGAATGCCGAACTGCCCATCGTGAATGGCAGCCACGCCTTGTTGCAGATGCTGTAATGGTTTGATAATCCACCAATACAACAAGAACACCATAAAAGTGGAACTCATCACCACCAACACCAAAAGGCAGCTTTGAAACAAGCGCAGCCAAGAAATATAGCGCGTGTTGGTTTGCTCAACGGCGGAAACCAAATTGTCTAAATGATTGAGGAAAGGTTGCAGCTGTTTATCGGTAACCGGACGATTTTGTTGATAGGCTACCTGAAAAGCTGGGCGGATGTTTTGCCGCCATTGCTGGTCTAATTCATTGAAACGCTGCCATACCACTTTGTCTGGTGGCAGAAATAGCGGACGGGAACGGTCGCCGTGGCGCACGTTGTCGAGAATGCTGTCGTATTGCTGCAACCGCTGTTCGATTTCTTCCGCTCCGGCGTTTTCGCGAATTAACAGGGCAATGCGGAAGCTTCTCAGGCGCAAGCTGCCGATGTCGTTGATGGCAGCAGCACTGCCCTCCAGTCGCCAAGAAATCAGCAGGGTGTAGCTGATGGAGGCCACGGCGATGACGAGCCACAGTAGGGTCAGCAGCTTTAGCCGAACAGACAGGCTTTTGAAAAAGTTCATGGATATGAGCGGAGAAATCAAAAAGAGCAATCCCTCATTATACGTGTTTAATTCATGAAGCTTAACTATCGGCTTAGTGAAAATGGTTACCGCTCTAATACTTTCGGACTAGAAGACCTAGCTACAACAGGGCTTATTTAATCCAAATCATTGTTTTAAAATTCGCAACGGCTAAAACCCTTATTTTTCCAGCGTGATTTTTGTTTCGAAAAATAAATGGCTTGGCTTCATATGCTTCAACCAGCGGTTTTCAGGTAGCCTCCTTTGCAGGGGCATGTAAACCGCAAAACTTCCCTTGTATAGAGAACACAAAAATGAAATCAGAAACTTATAAACGCTACTCCGTGCTTGCTTCCAGCACGTTTGCTTTCACCGTCTGCTTCATGGTTTGGATGATGCTGGCGATTGTTGGCGTGAAAGTGCAGGAGCAGCTCAACTTGAACGAAACACAAACCGGTATTTTGATGGCCGTGCCGGTGCTTTCCGGCTCGCTGATTCGTGTGCCGCTGGGCATTTGGACCGACAAATTCGGTGGTCGCATCGTGATGTTCGTGCTGATGCTGCTTTCCGTACCCGCCATTTTCTTGATGAGCTATTCCACACACTATTGGCACTTCATCGCCATCGGCCTGATGATGGGCTTGGCCGGCGGCTCTTTCTCCGTGGGTACTCCTTATGTAGCGCGCTGGTTTCCGAAACAGCAACAAGGCCTGGCCATGGGTATTTTCGGTGCAGGTAATGCCGGTAGCGCCATCAACAAATTCGTTGCCCCTGCACTGATTAAATATTCGGCAGCAGCCGGTGCCGGCGCAGCCGCTTGGGTAATCGTGCCGAAAGTGTATGCCGCCATTATGGCCGCTACTGCCGTATTGTTCTGGTTTACTACCTATCCTACTCCACATGACCCCAATACTGCGCCCAAAGCCTCGCTCGCCGACCAGCTGGCTATGCTGAAAGACCCTGGCGTGCTGCGCTATAGCCAGTATTATTCCGTGGTGTTTGGCGGCTATGTGGCATTGGCTCTGTGGATGACTAAATACTACATTAATGAATATGGCCTGAGTATCGCTACCGCCGGTATGTTGGCTGCCTGCTTCTCTCTGCCTGGCGGCGTGTTGCGCGCAGTAGGTGGCTGGTTATCAGATAAATACGGTGCCTATAAGGTTACCTGGGGTGTGATGTGGGTATTGTGGGTGTGCTTCTTTATCTTGTCCTACCCGCAAACCGACCTCGTGATTGCCACCACGCACGGTCCGCAAAGCCTGCACATCGGCCTGAATGTGGTGTTGTTTACCGTTTTGATGTTTGCCGCCGGTATCGCCATGGCGGTGGGTAAAGCCTCTGTGTTCAAATTTGTGGCCGACGACTACCCGAACGACATCGGTACGGTATCCGGCATCGTTGGCCTGGCTGGCGGTTTGGGCGGCTTCCTCCTGCCGATTATGTTCGGTATGTTGCTCGACCTCACCGGTATTCGCTCCACCACCTTCATGCTGCTCTACGGCACAGTGTGTGTATCGCTGATTTGGATGCACTTCTCTTTCAAAGCCAAACGCGAACAGTAATCCGCTTCAAGGCTACCTGAAAACTGCGCAGCGGTTTTTCAGGTAGCCTCCACGTTAAAAACGTGCTCGCAAAAGCTGAACACTTACCACATTAGGAAAATGATATGTCTCACTTAATTCAAGACTGGCGGCCGGAAGACCCCGAATTCTGGCAAAGCACCGGCCGTAAAATCGCGCGGCGCAATTTGTGGATTTCCATCCCTGCGCTGTTTTTGGCGTTTGTTATGTGGCAGGTATGGAGCGTAACCATCCTTAATCTGCCCAATGTCGGCTTCAATTTCAGTAAAGACCAACTGTTCTGGCTGGCTGCATTGCCCGCCTTATCTGGCTCTACCTTGCGCGTATTCTATTCCTTTATGGTGCCGATTTTCGGCGGCCGCAAATGGACTGCGATTACCACCGCCAGCCTGCTGTTGCCCGCTATCGGCATCGGCTTTGCCGTGCAAGACCCGACTACCAGCTACAGCACTATGGTGATTCTTGCCTTGTTGTGCGGTTTCGGTGGCGGCAACTTCTCTTCCAGTATGGCCAACATCAGCTTCTTCTTCCCCAAAGCGGAAAAAGGCAGTGCGCTCGGCCTGAATGCCGGTTTGGGTAATCTCGGCGTATCTGCCGTGCAGTTTATTGTGCCGCTGGCCATTACCGCCGGCCTGTTCGGCGCGTTGGGCGGCGAACCGCAAACCATGATGAAAAACAACGAAACCGTGCAAATCTGGCTGCAAAACGCCGGTTTTGTGTGGGTGCCGTTCATTATCTTGGCCACTTTGGCGGCTTGGTTTGGCATGAACGATTTGGCCAGCGCCAAATCCAGCTTCAAAGAGCAGTCTGTGATTTTCTCACGCAAGCACAACTGGATTATGTGTATCCTTTATTTGGGTACGTTCGGCTCCTTCCTTGGTTTTTCTGCCGGTTTCCCATTCTTGATCAAACTGCTGTTTCCGGAGATTAATCCCGCCAAATTCGCCTTCCTCGGCCCCTTGGTAGGCGCGCTCACCCGTTCTGCTGGCGGTTGGGTGTGTAAAAAACTCGGTGGCGGCGCGCGCACCACGCAGGTGGTGTTCGTGGGCATGATTATCGGCGTGCTCGGCGTATTGATGTTCTTGCCGACGAACAGCCAGGGCAACTTCCCTGCCTTCTTTGCCTGCTTTATGGTGCTGTTTGCACTCAGCGGTATCGGCAATGCTTCCACTTTCGTACAAGTGCCGCTGATTTTCTTGGGTTTCCATCAGAAATTTGCCGATGCCGGCCAAATCACCCAAGAACAATGCGTACAAAATGCTAACCGCGAAGCCGCTGCTGTTATCGGTTTCACCGCCGCATTTGCCGGCTATGGTGGTTTCCTGATTCCGAAAAGCTTCGGTACTGCGCTCTCTCTTTGGGGCAGTGTGAACGGAGCCTTGATCGGCTTTATCCTGTTCTACATTATCTGCGCCGGGTTGAACTGGTGGTACTACGCCCGTAAGAACGCCGAAGCCAAGTGCTAAAACGGCAGGCTACCTGAAAATGCAAAACAGGCTTTCAGGTAGCCTTTTAACCACTTAATAGCTAAAGCATCAGTTTCTGCCTGCCTGCGTTGGTTTGTTTTGCTGTAACCCATAATTGGTTGCAGTTCGCCAACTGGCAGGAGGAGCAGCACACACTCATCTCTTTATATTTTTGATAATAAGGAATCTATCCATGGCACTTACCCCTGTTCACGAACTGCAAGCGCTGATTCACGCCAAAATCGCCGCCGTACAAAAACCGCTGGATACGGAAACCGTGCCGCTGGTGTCGGCAGTGGGACGTGTGCTGGCGCAGGATGTGGCGGCGGCGGTGAATATTCCGCCCGCAGATATTTCTGCCATGGATGGCTACGCCCTGCCTGTGGCCGCAGCGGCAGGTAGTGAATGGAAAGTAGTGGGCGAATCGGTGGCCGGGCAGCCGTTTTCAGGTAGCCTGCCTACCGATGGTTGCGTGCGCATCATGACCGGTGCAGTGGTGCCGGCAGCTTGCTCCAGCGTGGTGATTCAAGAAAACGTGCAATTGCAAGACGGCGTGATCCGTTTGGAAAAAGATGAGGCCGAGGGCGGCAATATCCGCCGCCGTGGCGAAGAAATTGCGGCGGGCGATACTGTGTTGCAGGCAGGGCGGATTCTGCGCCAGGCCGATATCATGCTGCTGGCCGCCTTGGGCTATGCACAAATCGAAGTGCGCCGCAAATTGCGTGTGGCCGTACTCTCCAGCGGCGACGAACTGCTCGAACCGGGCACAGCCGACAACCGTACCGACCGCATCTACGACAGCAACCGCTATATGTTGATGGCGCGACTCGCACCCCTGCCGGTGGAAGTGATCGACTTTGGCCAAGTGGCCGACCGGCTGGAAGACGTGTTGAAAATGCTGAATAAAGTTATCCACCAAGCCGACGTGTTGATTACCACCGGTGGCGTATCCGTGGGCGATTACGACTTCATGCGCGAAGCCGTGGAGCGCGTGGGCAGCATTCATCACTACAAGGTCGCCCTCAAGCCGGGCAAACCCTTCGTGTTCGGCCAAATCATGACTACTTGGTGTTTCGGCCTGCCGGGCAATCCGGTGTCCGGCTTTGTGGGCTTCGATATTTTCCTTAAGTCCGCCCTGTGGCAGCTGTGCGGCGCGGCCGAAATCCCTCAGCCCGTACGCTTTACGGCCAAACTGACCGAGCCGGTGAAGAAAAACCACAGCCGTACCGATATTCAGCGTGGTATCATCAGCCGTCAGGACGACGGTACTTGGTTGGCCACCCCTTGCGGCAGCCAGGATTCGCACCGTATTTATCAGGTGAGCCGCGCCAATGCCTACTTGGTTCTCCCCGCCGAAAGCGGCTCGCTGCCCGCCGGTGCGGAAGTGACTGTGCAGCCTTTCGCCGAGGCATTTTTGTAAAGCCGGAGCGGCTGCCTGAAATCGCTTGGCACATTTTCAGGTAGCCCGTATGCCCTTTTGGGCAAGAGGCTACCTGAAAACCGGCCGTCCGAGTTTCAGGTAGCCTTTACCCCCGCAAATAATATCAAGCAAACCAACACACCAAACAGAAATCATCATGATCCAGCCCCACACACTCACCGATCCCTACAACCGCCGCCTGAGCTACTTGCGGCTGTCGGTTACCGATCTGTGCAACTACCGCTGCACCTACTGCCTGCCCGACGGCTACCAAGGCAAAGCCAAGCCCGACGAACTTACCCTGCCCGAAATCGAAACCCTGGTAGGCGTGTTCGCCGCCGCCGGCACGCGCAAAATCCGCCTCACCGGCGGCGAGCCCACCCTGCGCCGCGATCTGGCCGACATCATCGCCGTGTGCAAAGCCAACCCGCTGATTGAAAACGTGGCGCTCACCACCAACGCCTTCCGCCTGGCCAAACTCTTCCCCGCCTACCGCGCTGCCGGACTGGACAAAATTAACATCAGTATCGACAGCTTCGACCCGGACGTATTCTTCGAAATCACCGGCAAACGCGAATGCACCAACATCCTGCGCGCGCTCGACAACATCCTGGCCGAAGGCTTCTGCAACGTTAAAGTCAACACCCTGCTGCTGCGCCGCTACGCCGAGCGCACGCTGGCTGACGCGCTCGATTTCGTGCGCGAGCGCCCCGTAACCTTGCGCTTCATCGAATTGATGCAAACCGGCGACAACGGCAGTTTCTTCAACAGCCAGCACCTCTCCGCCGCCGAAATCGAACGCGGTCTGCAGGCGCAAGGCTGGCAGCTGTTGCCGCGCCAGCCGCACGCCGGCCCCGCACGCGAATATTTCCACCGCGATTTCTCCGGCAGCATCGGCTTCATCGCCCCCTACAGCGAAGATTTCTGCAAAAGCTGCAACCGCCTGCGCGTTACCGCCCAAGGCAAAATGCACCTGTGCCTGTTTGGCGGTATTGCCTACGACCTGCGCCCCCATCTGCGCGAGGGCGATGCCGAAGGCCTGCGCCGTTATCTGCATCAAACCATCGCCGAAAAACCCGAACACCACTATCTGCACGATAAAAAAGTCGGCCTCATCACCAACCTCTCCATGACCGGAGGCTAAATGCACCGCTCCGCACCCGAATTCCGCCCCTTCCGTATCCACCTGCTCACCGTAACCGACACCCGCAGCCCCGCCGAAGACGGCAGTGGCAACTATCTGGCCGAAGCCCTGCAGGCCGCTGGTCATGTGTTGTATGCGCGCGATTGGTGCCGCGACGAGCGCTACGACATCCGCGCCATCGTTTCCGCCGCCATTGCCGAGCCGCAAACCGACATCGTGCTGATTACCGGCGGCACCGGCATGTTTGAGCGCGACATTACCCCCGATGCGGTGGAAATCCTGTTCGACAAAACCATCCCCGGCTTCGGCGAAGTGTTCCGCGCCGTGTCTCTGCAGGAAATCGGCATGTCCACCATCCAATCGCGCGCCGTGGCCGGCATTGCCAACCGCACGCTCATTTTCTGCCTGCCCGGCTCCACCGGCGCTTGTCGTACCGCTTGGGAAAAAGTCATCGCCCCGCAGCTCGACCCGCGCATCAACAGCTGCGGCTTCACCCGCGTGTTCAACGCTTGGGGCAAGTAAGTAAAACCGGACTCATGGAGATTGCTACCGAGCCGCTGCTGATTTTATGCGGCGGATTCAGCCGGCGGATGGGCCGCCCCAAGCCGCTGTTGCCGTTTCGCGGCGTGCCGCTGATTGAGCGCTTGGCCGCGGCGGCAAACCGGCCGCTGTGGATTGCTTCGGCCGGGCAGAGTTTCTCCAATCTCCCCCCCGCGCTATACTTGCCCGATGCCCTGCCCGAACGGCAGGGCGCCTTGTCCGCCATTCTGCCCGCGCTTGAACTGGCGGCCGAACAAGGCCATGCCGGCATTTATGTACTCTCCTGCGATACCCTGCTGCTGCCTGAGCAAGTGGCAGGCTGTTTGCAACAGGCGCGAAACAGCACCGCTTGGCAGCATGGTGTGGTTGCACTGAGCGGCGGTGGGCGGGATTATCCGCTATTGGCGCATTGGTCTGCCGCCCTGGCCGCCCCGCTGCGTCAATACGTGGAAAGCGGGCAGCGCCGCGTAACCGCCTGGCTGCAAACCGTGCCGTTTGCCGTTGTGCAGCTGCCGGACGAATGGCTGCCATTATGCAATTTCAATACGCCGCCGGAGTTTGAGCGGGCGGTGGAGCAGGCGGAGCGGGTGTTTGTGGTTGTGGCTTAGACACGCGGCTAGTTTTTAGTTGCAGGAAGCTGCTCTGTAGATGTGTACTTCGCTGAAGCCGTGCTTTAGCTTTGCAGAAACTCAGCTTCCTTCGGAAACTTCATTTTCAGGTAACCTTCATGCTTGGGCAGGCTACCTGAAAAATATGCCACAAATTGCACTTTCAGGTAGCCCCATTCCAATTACCCATGATTAAAAACGCCAAATGAAGCAAGCCATTATTGCCTTGGGTAGCAACCTCGAGCAGCCCGTTTCCCAGTTGCAAAACGCGCTGGCCGCGCTGGCCGCGCATCCGCAAGTGCAGGTGCTGGCTGCTTCCTCGTTTTACCGCACCGCGCCGGTGGGCTATGCCGACCAGCCCGACTTCATCAACGCCGTGGCGCTGCTCTCTACCGATTTGCCCGCTGCCGAACTGCTCGCGCTGCTGCACCAAACCGAAGCCGCCGCCGGCCGCGTGCGCAGCTTCCGCAATGCCCCGCGCACGCTGGATTTGGACTTAATCGACTACGCCGGCCAAACGCTCGACAGCCCCGCCTTGCAGCTGCCGCACCCGCGCGCCCATCAGCGCGGCTTCGTGATGATTCCGTTGGCTGAAATCGCCCCGCGGCACATCCTGCCCGGCCAAACCGCCACCGCTGCCGAGCTGGCCACTACGCTGAGCAATGAAGGTGTGCAACGTTTAGATAAAACAGAGAGTTAAATTTTTTAGGTAGCCTTTTAGAGGGCTGCCTGACCCCCGAAAGGCTACCTGAAACATTCCAAGGAGAAATTATGCAGTCAGACTACCGCTACATCGTTGTGGAAGGCCCCATCGGCAGCGGCAAATCCCCGCTCAGCCGCAAGCTGGCCGAGCATTTCGGCTGCACCCTCATCAGCGAGCAGCCCGAGAAAAACCCGTTTTTGGAACAGTTCTACCTCAATGCCGCCAACCACGGCCTGGCCGCCGAACTCTACTTCCTGCTGCGCCGCACCGAAACGCTCAACCTCATCGCCGCCGCCGACGAAATCGGCAACGCCAACCACAGCATGCAGCGCGTGGTGAGCGATTTCCTGCTGGAAAAAGACCAGATTTTCGTACCCACCATCCTGCGCGAAGACGAGCAGGCGCTGTATTGGCAGCTCAAGCAAAAAATCATGCCCGAAATTCCCGTACCCGATTTGGTGATTTATCTGCAAACCAGTGCCAATGCCGCCGAAGCACAGCTGCGCAGCCGGGGCGACAACCACATCAACCTGTTCCCACCCGGCTACCTGCAGCAGGTGCACGAAGAATACCACCGCTATTTCTACCTCTACGACCGCGCCCCGCTGCTGATTGCCAACACCGAAGAGCTGGATTTTGTGAACAACCCCGACCACTTCCAACTGCTGCTGCACGCCATCGCCAATATGCGCGGCAGCCGGCATTATTTGAATTTGAGCGAACGCTAGGGCGGAGGAGAAAGGCTACCTGAAAAATTTCAGGTAGCCTTTCTTCATCCCATGTATCGGCGGTAGGCCGGGTTGCAATTTATACATCTCCCATTTACTTGTTCTAACAAAATTGCGCTGATGTTACCTGCGGGTTTCGTCTATACTTCGCCCTGCATTATCAAAGCTGGTCTTGAATTCGATCTTTGCCGCTTTCATGGTGGCAAACTGTGTTTAACCTAACTGAGGGAACTTTGATGAATCTACATGAATATCAAGCAAAAGAGCTGCTTGCGGGCTATGGTTTGCCGGTTCAGGGCGGGATTTTGGCCGCCAACGGCGAAGAAGCTGCCGCCGCATTCGATAAATTGGGCGGCAAATTTGCTGTGATTAAAGCCCAAGTGCACGCTGGCGGACGCGGCAAGGCCGGTGGCGTGAAAGTGGTGAAAAGCCGCGATGAGGCCAAACAGGTGGCTGAAAGCTTAATCGGCACCAATCTGATTACTTATCAAACCGATGCCAACGGCCAGCCGGTAAACAGCGTGTTGGTGTGTGAAGATATGTATCCGGTGCAAACCGAGCTCTATTTGGGCGCGGTGGTAGACCGTGCCGCGCGCCGCGTGGTGTTTATGGCTTCCACCGAGGGCGGTGTGGAAATTGAAAAAGTGGCCGAGGAAACCCCGGAAAAAATCTTCAAAGTGGTTGTCGACCCGCTGGTGGGCCTGCAGCCCTGCCAAGCCCGCGAAGTGGCCTTCAAGCTGGGCTTGAAAGACAAACAAGTCGGCCAGTTTGTGAAACTGATGACCGGCGCCTACCAAGCCTTCATCGAAAACGATTTCGCCCTGTTTGAAATCAACCCGCTGAGCGTGCGCGAAGACGGCAGCCTGGCCTGCGTGGACGCGAAAGTGGGCATCGACGGCAATGCTTTGTACCGCCTGCCGAAAATTGCCGAGCTGCGCGACAAATCGCAAGAAAACGAGCGCGAGCTGAAAGCTTCCGAATTTGAGCTGAACTATGTGGCGCTGGAAGGCAATATCGGCTGTATGGTGAACGGCGCCGGCTTGGCGATGGCCACCATGGACATCATCAAGCTCAAAGGCGGCCAGCCGGCCAACTTCCTCGACGTTGGCGGCGGCGCCACCAAAGAACGCGTGGTGGAAGCATTCAAGCTGATTTTGGAAGACAAATCCGTGAAAGGCGTGCTGATCAACATTTTCGGCGGTATTGTGCGCTGCGATATGATTGCCGAAGCCATTGTGGCCGCCGTGAAAGAAGTGAACGTAACCGTGCCCGTGGTGGTGCGCCTCGAAGGCAACAACGCTGAATTGGGCGCGAAGATTCTGAACGAATCCGGCCTGAAACTCACTTCCGCCGACGGCCTGAACGACGCCGCCGAGAAAATTGTTGCCGCCGTAAACGCCTAAGGAGAACAGAATGAGCGTATTGATTAATAAAGACACCAAAGTATTGGTACAGGGTTTTACCGGTAAGAACGGTACCTTCCACTCCGAACAAGCGATTGCCTACGGCACCAAAGTGGTGGGCGGCGTTACCCCCGGCAAAGGCGGCCAAACCCATCTGGGCCTGCCCGTGTTCAACACCATGAACGAAGCCGTGCGCGAAACCGGCGCCGATGCCTCTGTGATTTATGTGCCCGCGCCCTTCGTGCTCGATTCCATCGTGGAAGCCGTGGATTCCGGCGTGAAACTGGTAGTGGTGATTACCGAAGGCGTGCCCACGCTGGACATGCTCAAAGCCAAACGTTATCTCGAAACCAACGGCAACGGCACCCGCCTGGTGGGCCCGAACTGCCCCGGCGTGATTACCCCCGGCGAATGCAAAATCGGCATTATGCCCGGCCACATCCACCAGCCCGGCAAAATCGGCATCATTTCCCGTTCCGGCACGCTCACTTATGAAGCCGTGGCGCAAACCACCAAGCTCGGCCTCGGCCAATCCACCTGTATCGGTATCGGCGGCGACCCGATTCCGGGCATGAACCAAATCGACGCGCTGAAACTGTTTGAAGCCGACCCGCAAACCGAAGCCATCATCCTGATTGGCGAAATCGGCGGCACGGCCGAAGAAGAAGCAGCCGAGTTCATCCAGTCGAACGTGTCCAAACCGGTGGTGGGCTACATTGCCGGCGTTACCGCGCCCAAAGGCAAACGCATGGGTCATGCCGGCGCCATCATTTCCGGCGGCAAAGGCACGGCGGAAGAGAAATTCCGCGCCTTCGAAAAAGCCGGCGTGGCCTACACCCGCAGCCCGGCGGAATTGGGCAGCACCATGCTGGAAGTGCTGAAAGCCAAAGGCTTGGCATAATCCGGTTTGATTAGCTGATGAGGCTACCTGAAGATTTTCAGGTAGCCTTTTTAGTGTGGGATGTGTACGGCTGGGTATGATTGCTGATAGGCGGAGAGTTTCGGGTAGCCAAAAATAGGGTATGCTATCAACGGGTGCCTACTCTACCTTGCTCTATTTACGTTTGAATTTTCTAGGTAAGTTAATATATGAAACCTTATGCACTTGCTCTAGCTTATCCAGTGCGGAAATATCTTGTAAATTTTTTGCCCATGCAATATCCAAGTATTCTAACTTGGTAAAATTTTCTATTCCATCCAAAGATTTAATATGTGAATAGTAAAGCCGTAAATCGTGCAATTCAGTTAATTGTTCAAATTCTCTCAAATCATTAGATTTATAGTTATATAAAACAATGACTTCTAATTGTTTTGCTTTCCCAATATTAGCAAGGCTAGGATTGTGATTATCTAGAACCAACTCTTTTAATGTAGGTATTTTAGAAATATCAATATGAAATCTATTTATATTTTCAGAAGAGATAGAAAGTGTTTCCAATTTTTTTAATTGATACAATACATCTGTGTTACGAACTTCAATCAAATTAAAATTAGTTGTAATAGATAAGCCTCGTAAATCGGGATAAAGCAATAATTTTTCCAAATCTAAAACGACCTCGTTACTGGTGGTAAGAGTCTTTCCTTTCATATTTTTAGGTATCATGAAGTCAAAGGCAGTCCAATCACGGATACGTATTGAGCACTTATTTTCTTTGGCACAAAGAATCCCATCTTCCATATATTCTGGCAGTACCTCAACCCAATTATCTTTTAATGGTGATGATAGATCGCGTTGAAAAAAATATGTAAACATAATGCTTTGAAAATTCTTTTGGTTTTATTTACGCTATGCTTTTATTGGTTTTTATTTAGGGAACACAGCATGAACAGGGAGTTGTAAGACGGGTATTTATGCACACACGGTTTTTCAGGTAGCCCTTTTAGTCTGCCGCACCGGCAGCCTGTTTATTGCCCGCGCAGGAACAGGGCGTCGAGGTCGGCGAGGGTGAGTTTTACCCAGGTGGGGCGGCCGTGGTTGCATTGGTTGCTGCGGGGGGTGTTTTCCATGTCGCGCAGCAGGGCGTTCATTTCGGGCAGGGTAAGGCGGCGGCCGGCGCGCACGGAGCCGTGGCAGGCCATGGTGCTGAGGATACGGTTTTCGCGCTCTTCCACGGTGCGGATGCTGCCGGTGTGGGCGGCTTCTTGCAACATGCTGCGGGCGAGCTCGGGAATATCGGCTTTGCCCAGCATCTGCGGCACGGCACGTACGGCGATGGTGTGGCTGCCCACGGCGGAGCAGTCGAGGCCGTATTGGCGCAGCAAATCGGCGTGTTCGGCCAGGGCGGCCATTTCTTCGTGGCCGGCTTCGAAACTCACGGGAATGAGCAGCTGCTGGCTGTGCAGGCTGCCGTGGCTTTGGCGCTGGGCTTTCATTTTTTCGTAGTTCACGCGCTCGGCGGCGGCGTGCATATCGATTAAGAGCAGACTGTTTTCGGCTTGAGCCAGGATATAAATGCCGAGTAGCTGGGCGATGGCGAAGCCGAGCGGATGTTCTTCGGCATGGGTTTCAGGTAGCCGGGTGGCTTCTGCACCGGGGGCGAAGCGGCTTTGCTCGAGGGCGGCAAGCTCGGGGTCTTCGCTGCCGCTGGATTTGTAGAGTTCGGCATAGGTTTGCCAGGCGGCGCGGTGCTCTTGCAGGGTGAGGCGTTGCTGCTGCGGGGCGCGGGCGGGGCTATAAGCAACGGGGGGACGGGCGCTCGGGCTACCTGAAAACTCGCCTGGCTCGCTTTCAGGTAGCCTTTGGCTGTGGATGTGTTGCAGCAGGCTGCCGGCGTTGCTCACGCTGTCGGTTTGGTCGGCGCGGGTGTCGGCCAGCGCTTTGTTCAGGGTATGGAACACGAGCTGGTGTACGGCCTGGCTGTCGCGGAAGCGGATTTCGGTTTTGGTGGGGTGCACGTTCACGTCCACCATTTCGGGCGGCAGCTCGAGAAACAGCACGAAGGCGGGGGTGATTTGCTGGTGCAACACGTCGCGGTAGGCCTGTTTGGCGGCGTGCAGCATCACTTTGTCGCGCACGAAGCGGTTGTTTACAAAACAGTATTGCTGGCTGCTGCGGCCTTGGGCAAAGGTGGGTTTGGCGATGAGGCCGTGCAAACGGAGGATGCCGTTGCCGCTGTCGATGGACAGGGAGGCGGCCTGAAAATCCGGGCCCAGCACGGCGGCGATGCGCTCGTTTTGGCTTTGGGCGGGGTATTTGGCGGTGGTTTTGCCGTTGTGGGCGAGCTCGAAGGCGATGTGCGGGTTGGCCAGGGCGAGGCGGTCGAACACGGTGGCGCAGTGGGCGTATTCGGTGTTTTCGGATTTGAGGAATTTGCGCCGGGCGGGGGTGTTGAAGAATAGGTCGGCCACTTCCACGCTGGTGCCCACGGGATGGGCGGCTGCGGCGGCGGGCTCAATTTGCCCGTCGCGGGCACGCACTTGGCGGGCGGCGGGACTGCCTTCCTGGCGGCTGGTGAGGGTGAGGCGGGATACGGAGGCGATGCTGGCCAGCCCTTCGCCGCGAAAACCCATGCTGCGCACGTGTTCCAAATCTTGCAGCGAGGCGATTTTGCTGGTGGCGTGGCGGGAGAGGGCGAGTGGGAGGTCGTCGGCATGGATGCCGCTGCCGTTGTCGGCCACGCGGATGAGTCGGATGCCGCCGCCGGCAATCTCGACTTGGATGCGGGTGGCGCCGGCGTCAATGCTGTTTTCGATGATTTCTTTGAGCGCGGCGGCGGGGCGTTCCACCACTTCGCCGGCGGCGATTTGGTTCACGAGGTGGTCGGGCAGGGCATGGATACGGGGCATGATGGGTCTCGGGGTTGGGCTACCTGAAAAGGCTGGATTTATTTTTCAGGTAGCCTTCAACCGTTTTGCAGTTTGGCGATATCGGGTGTGATCACGCGCACGTCGGCGTTTTGGGCGCGGTGGCGCAGGGCGTGGTCGGCGAGCACGAGGGCGAGCATGGCTTCGGCGATGGGGGCGGCGCGCAGGCCGACACAGGGGTCATGGCGGCCGTGGGTTTCGAGCATCACGGGCTGGCCGTGGATGTCGATGCTGCGGCGCGGCGTGGCGATGGAGCTGGTGGGCTTCACGGCGAAGTCGGCGCAGATGGTTTGGCCGGTGGAAATGCCGCCGAGGATGCCGCCGGCATGGTTGCTGGCAAAGCCTTGCGGCGTGAGTTCGTCGCCGTGCTGGCTGCCGCGTTGGCGCACCACGTCGAAGCCGTCGCCGACGGATACGGCTTTTACGGCGTTGATGCTCATCAGGGCATGGGCGATGTCTGCATCCAGCCGGTCAAACACGGGTTCGCCGAGGCCGACGGGGACGTTGCGCGCTTCAATATGCAGCTTCGCGCCCACGGAGTCGAGCGATTTGCGCACGGAATCCATGTAGTTTTCCAATGCGGCGATTTGGCTTTGGTTGGCGGCAAAGAAGGGGTTTTGGCCGATAAATTCTTCGCCTTCAAATGCGATTTCGAGTTCGCCCACCTGGCTCACCCAGCAGACGATTTCGGTGCCGAACTGCTCGCGCAGCCATTTTTTGGCCACGGCACCGGCAGCCACGCGGGCGGCGGTTTCGCGCGCAGAACTTCTGCCGCCGCCGCGATAGTCGCGGATGCCGTATTTGTGCCAATAGGTGTAGTCGGCATGGCCGGGGCGGAATTGTTGGGCGATGTTGCCGTAGTCGCGGCTGCGTTGGTCGGTGTTGCGGATAAAGAGGGCGATGGGTGTGCCGGTGGTGCGCCCTTCAAACACGCCGGAGAGGATTTCCACTTGGTCGGCTTCGCGCCGCTGGGTAACGTGGCGGCTGGTGCCGGGGCGGCGGCGGTCGAGGTCGGGCTGGATGTCGGCTTCGGCAAGCGGCAGGCCGGGTGGGCAGCCGTCGATGACGCAGCCGATGCCTGCGCCGTGGCTTTCGCCGAAGGTAGTGATGCGGAAGAGTTGTCCGAAGGAGTTGCCGGGCATGATGGTGGAGATCAGAAGGGTGGTAAAGATGCGGGCGAGTTTAGCACAAAGGCTACCTGAAAATAATTCTTCAGGTAGCCTTTGGCTATTCGGCAGCATTAGCTGTAGAAACTCCCTTACTTCGGAGAGTCCGTTTCAAATCAGTAGAAACTGCGCTTTCAGGTAGCCTCAAAGTGATGGGTTGGTGTGGATGCGCCAGCCTTTTGTTTTATCTGTCTTCCTCAATTTTCAGGTAGCCTTCGGTAGGGTGGCGGCCGGATATAAGCCGCCTGCGCCAACGTTCAGGCTACCTGAAACCGCCCGGTTCAAACTTGCCCCGCCCTCCCGTTGTCCATTAAAATAACGTGCTTCCGGCAGGCAGCACTGCCCGCGCCGAAGCACGTTTTGCCCCGCTTAGAAAGCCGCGAAACGTGTTTTTTTATCCCCCGCATCCGGACACCAATCATGACCACTCCCGCCCTTCTCGTTCTCGCTGACGGCAGCGTATTTCACGGCACATCAATCGGTTACGAAG
>CAUPYH010000004.1:0-43868 GCA_963515595.1 uncultured Eikenella sp.
ACATGCACTACCGCGAAAACGGCGAAGAGCGCGTGGCGCGGCTGCAAAGCGGCGACATCTTCTATGCCGGCATCGGCGCAGAACACGTCGCCCACCCGCGCGGCGAAGCGCGGATTTTGGTGATTGAGAAAGAGGGCAGCGTTTAGATTTCGTCTGAAAACATAATCTACATGCAGCTCATATACGTAAATTTTACTTGCTGAGATTGGCTGTGACTGGAGCGAAAAAGATGACACGGTTGTTTTTACATTCAGAGGCATCTAGTGATAATGGACTGAACTCAGTATATGAGAAAGCTGTTTCAGAGGCAGTAGAATTGTATATTTTTTCCGCGTATCTCACTCATTGGGATGTAAAGAACAAGCTTAATGATAAATTGAAAGAGTTTAAATTTATTTTTGGCCAAGATTTTGGTTTGTCCAAAAAAAATGCTATTCGAAAGGTGCTGAAATGGATTCCGGCACACTTAAAATTTACATTAATGGTGGCTCAGAATATCCAAGGATTTCATCCTAAGGCTGTATTTTGGAGAAATGATAAAAATAGATGTTATGCTTTAATTGGTTCTTCAAATTTGACTCATGCTGCATTTAATAGCAATTATGAAGCTAATATTTTGACAGAAATCTCTGAGAAAGAATTTATAAACGCTAAGTTTTGGGCTAACGAAATTGCAATGAAATCTATTCCTGTATCGGAAGATTGGCTTGAAAAATATCAAGAAGCCGAGGTTTCTTTTAAGAAGTCGGCTTCTAGTAAGTCGGCGATAGGCAAGTTATTTATGGAAATGCCAAATTATGACAAAAAACTAATTGAAGCACGAAGAGAGCAGATGAGAAATCATCAGACTGTACGCAAACAGTTAAAAAAACTTATTAAGCAGTGTGCCGATGGAAAGGTAGATAATGATGAGTTTTATGTGGAGTTTAATAAATTATGGTCTTGGAAAAATGAAAATGAAGGTAATGGGGTAGGTAATCGTTTCCAGGATAAAGGATGGGTAAGAAAATGTAAGTCTTCAGATTTCCAAAAATTATGCTGTGCTATCCAAAAGGTTTTTAATGCACCATCTACTGAGAAAGATAGTATGGTTGCCAATCAAATTGAT
Organism: uncultured Eikenella sp.; assembly: GCA_963515595.1. GTDB lineage: Bacteria > Pseudomonadota > Gammaproteobacteria > Burkholderiales > Neisseriaceae > Eikenella. Next base: position 1,109 of record CAUPYH010000004.1, read on the forward strand.
TGGTTAAGAGAATGTAGAGAGATGACATGGCGTTCTGTTTTTTCAGAAATGCTTTGTCAGGAGTATCCAGACAAATATCCATTGCTTAATGGTCCCATAGAGGAATTTTTAAGGGATAACCAGTTTCGTTCAGCACGCGGGGCAAGCGAAGGTTCCAAATATATTGATTTGAGTATGAAGTTAAGAGAACTATTGGCCAAACAATCAAAAATAAAAAATTTGGCTGAATTAGATGTTTTGATACAGGCAAAATATCGTAAGAATGCTGATATTGATTGGGAATAAAAGCAGCATTATTTAGAGGCCGTCTGAAAAGCGGCAAACGCAGAAAAACGACGATTTATTTATTCAAACCACAGGTTACAACTATGTTTTCTAACCATCTTCTCAGCTTGGCAATCTGGCTGCCGATAGCCGCCGGATTATTGGTGCTGGCTACCGGCTGCGACCGCCGTGCCCCCTTGGCGCGGATACTGGCTTTTGTTGGCGCGCTGGCCGGTTTTCTGGTTACGTTGCCGCTGTTTACGCAGTTCGACCGCTTGAGCGGCGGCTTCCAGTTTGCCGAGTTTTATGCGTGGATTCCCGCGCTCAACATCAACTACGCGCTGGGCGTGGACGGCATTTCCGTGCTGTTTGTCATCCTCAACGCCTTCATCACGTTGATGGTGGTGCTTGCGGGCTGGGAAGTGATTCAGAAAAAGGTGGCGCAATACATGGCGGCCTTCCTGATTATGTCCGGCCTGATCAACGGCGCGTTTGCCGCCCGCGATGCCATGCTGTTCTATATCTTCTTCGAAGGCATGCTGATTCCGCTGTATCTGATTATCGGCGTGTGGGGCGGGCCGCGCCGCGTGTATGCCTCGGTGAAACTCTTCCTCTACACGCTGATGGGTTCGTTGCTGATGTTGGTGGCCTTGGTGTATTTGTCGCTGCAAACCGGCGGCAGCTTCGCGATTGAAGATTTCCAAAACATCAAACAAATTCCGCTGTTTACCCAACAGATTCTGTTTGCCGCCTTCTTCCTGTCGTTTGCGGTGAAAGTGCCAATGTTTCCGGTGCACACTTGGTTGCCCGATGCGCACGTGGAAGCGCCCACCGGCGGTTCGATGGTGCTGGCGGCGATTACGCTGAAACTCGGCGCATACGGCTTTTTGCGCTTCATCCTGCCCATCCTGCCTGATGCTTCGCGTTATTTCGCACCCGCCATCATCGTGCTCAGCCTGATTGCGGTGATCTATATCGGCATGGTGGCTTTGGCACAAACCGATATGAAAAAACTGGTGGCCTATTCCTCCATCAGCCACATGGGTTTCGTGACCCTGGGTATGTTCCTGTTTACCAATCAGGTGCAGTTGCAGCCGTGGGCGTTGAAAGGTGCGATTATGCAGATGATTTCGCACGGCTTCGTTTCTGCCGCCATGTTCTTCTGCATCGGTGTGATGTACGACCGCCTGCACAGCCGCAACATTGCCGACTACGGCGGCGTGGTTACCGTGATGCCGAAATTTGCCGCCTTCATGATGCTGTTTGCCATGGCCAACGCCGGCCTGCCCGCCACTTCGGGCTTCGTGGGCGAATTTATGGTGATTATGGGTGCGGTGAACTACAACCTGTTTGTGGGCGCGCTGGCCGCACTGACGCTGATTTTGGGCGCGGCTTACACGCTGTGGATGTACAAACGCGTGATTTTTGGCGCGGTGACCAACCCGCATGCGGCCGAAATGAAGGACATCAACCGGCGCGAATTCATCATTCTGGCCATCCTCGCCGCCACCGTTTTGGGCATGGGCTTGTGGCCGGAGCCGTTTATCGCCGTGGTGCATCAGGCGGCCAACGATTTGATCGCGCATGTGGCGCAAAGCAAGATTTGAGGTGTGTGAATGAACTGGACTGATTTGAACTTAATCCCCGCCATGCCCGAAATCGTGCTGCTCACGGCATTGTGCGCGGTGCTGCTGGTGGATTTGTGGCTGCCGGAAGAAAAGCGTGGCATCACTGCCGGCCTGGCCATATTGGGCGTGCTGGCCGCTGCGGTTTTTCAGGTAGCCTTATGGCCGGGAGAGCCGGTGGAAACCTTCAATGCAATGTTTGTGTTGGACGGCATGTCGTATGTGGCCAAGCTCGCGGTTTATGCGGTGGTGCTGGTGTTGTTCGTGGTGTCGAGAGGCTACCTGAAAGCGCGCCAAATTTATAAAGGCGAATTCTATTCGCTCACTATGTTTGCGCTGCTGGGTATGTGCGTGATGGTGAGTGCCAACCACTTCCTCACCCTGTATATCGGTTTGGAACTCTTATCGTTGTCGCTGTATGCATTGATTGCGCTGCGTCGCGAGGATACCCGCGCCAGCGAGGCGGCATTGAAGTATTTTGTGCTCGGTGCGTTGGCTTCCGGCCTGCTGCTGTATGGCATCTCCATGATTTATGGCGCAACCGGATCGCTGCTCTTGCCGGAAGTGCTGATGGCAGGGTTGGGGCAGTCGGCCAATCCGTGGTTGCTGAAGCTGGGTTTGGTGTTTGTGGTGGTGGCAGTGGCGTTCAAGCTGGGCGCAGTGCCGTTCCATATGTGGGTGCCGGACGTGTATCACGGCTCTAGTACGGCCGTTACCGCGTTGGTGGGTACGGCGCCGAAAATTGCGGCCGCAGTATTTGCCTTCCGTATTCTGGTTACCGGCCTGGGTGCACTGCACACTGATTGGGTGCCGATGCTGAATATGCTGGCGCTGGCTTCACTCTTGGTGGGCAACCTGGCTGCCGTGGTGCAGACCAATATCAAACGTATGCTGGCTTACTCCACGGTATCGCATATGGGCTTCGTGTTGCTGGCGTTTATGGGCGGGAAATATGGCTTCAGCGCCGCACTGTATTACGCGCTTACTTATGCGCTGATGGCGCTTACCGGCTTCGGCGTACTGATGCTGCTCTCGCGCGAAGGGCGCGACTGCGAGGAAATCGTTGATTTGGCCGGCCTGAACCAACGCCATCCTTGGTATGCTTTCCTGATGCTGCTGGTGATGTTCAGCATGGCCGGCATTCCGCCGCTGGCCGGTTTCTATGCCAAATTCAGCGTGTTGAAAGCATTGGTTGGACAAGGTTTTGTGTGGCCGGCAGTGTTTGCGGTGGTGATGTCGCTGATTGGCGCGTTCTACTACCTGCGCGTGGTGAAAGTGATGTATATGGACGAAGCCGTCGAGCCGGCACAAGCCCCGGTTATGTGTGTAGGGGGCAGGGTGCTGCTTTCTGCCTGCGCTTTGGCTTTGCTCCTGTTCGGCCTGATGCCGAGCCTGCTGATGGATTGGTGCGTATATGCGCTGGGAAAAACCTTCTAAATCAACACTGGGCAGGGCAGAGCGATGACTGCGGCTATGTATCTGCTGTTGCTGGTGGCCTTGGTGTGCGCCAACCTGCCGTTTGTTACACAGCGCTGGTTTGGCCTTAAAAGGTTACCTGAAAAACGCTTTATCCATCATTTGCCGGAGCTGCTGGCCGGTTTTGCCTTTGTGGCTTTGCTGGCCTATATGCTGGAGGCACAGGCCGGTAGCGTGCACCGCCAGCATTGGCAGTTTTATGTGGCGGTGGTGTGCCTTTATTTAGTGTTTGCCTTTCCCGGCTTCGTACTGCGCTATTTTTGGCACGGCCGCAACCGCGAATAGAGCTGCCGGCTTCATGCAATAAGGCTACCTGAAAGAAATCCCTCGCTTTGGCAGGGTTTCAGGTAGCCTTAAATCATGCCACATCATTTTGTTTTAATTCCGCCTTTTCATCCTGAGGCACACTGCGTATAATGCCGCCTCCGCAAACCATCAGCCCCGCAATTACGGGACACCTGAAAGAAGAAACAAACCATGAAAAAAGTCTATATCCGCACCTTCGGCTGCCAAATGAACGAATACGACAGCGACAAAATGCTCGCTGTCCTCGCCGAAGAACACGGCGGCATCGAGCAGGTTGCCGAGCCGGACAACGCCGACATCATCCTCTTCAACACCTGCTCCGTGCGCGAAAAAGCGCAGGAAAAAGTGTTTTCCGACTTGGGCCGCATCAAACCCATCAAACAGAAAAATCCCAATGTGATCATCGGTGTGGCAGGCTGCGTCGCCTCGCAGGAGGGCGCAGCAATTATCGAGCGAGCGCCTTATGTGGACGTGGTATTCGGCCCGCAAACCCTACATCGCCTGCCCAAAATGATTGTGGATAAAGAAACCACAGGCCATTCGCAGGTGGATATTTCCTTCCCCGAAATCGAAAAATTCGACCACTTGCCGCCGGCCCGCGTGGACGGTGGCAGCGCGTTTATCTCCATCATGGAAGGCTGCTCCAAATATTGCAGCTTCTGCGTGGTGCCCTATACGCGCGGCGAAGAATTCTCCCGCCCGCTGGGCGACGTGCTCACCGAAATCGCCGGCCTGGCGCAGCAAGGCGTGAAGGAAATCAATTTGTTGGGGCAGAACGTGAACGCCTATCGCGGCGAAATGGATAACGGCGAAATCTGCGACTTCGCCACCCTGCTGCGCATTGTCCACGAAATCCCCGGCATCGAGCGCATGCGCTTCACCACCAGCCACCCGCGCGAATTTTCCGATGCGATTATCGAATGCTACCGCGACCTGCCCAAGCTGGTGTCGCACTTGCATCTGCCGATTCAGAGCGGTTCCGACCGCGTGTTGAGCGCGATGAAACGCGGCTACACCGCCTTGGAATACAAATCCATCATCCGCAAACTGCGTGCCATCCGCCCCGACTTGTGCCTGAGCAGCGACTTCATCGTCGGCTTCCCCGGCGAAACCGAGCGCGAGTTCGAGCAAACCCTGAAGCTGGTGAAAGACATCGCCTTTGATTTGAGCTTCGTCTTCATTTACAGCCCGCGCCCCGGCACACCTGCCGCCAACCTGCCGGACGACACCCCGCACGAAGAAAAAGTGCGTCGCCTCGAAGCACTGAACGAAGTGATCGAAGCTGAAACGGCGCGCATCAACCAAACCATGCTCGGCACGGTGCAGCGCTGCCTGGTGGAAGGCGTGTCCAAAAAAGACCCCGACCAGCTCCAAGCGCGCACGGCGAACAACCGTGTGGTGAACTTTACCGGCGATGTGTCGCTCATCAATCAAATGGTAGAGATCGAAATCACCGAAGCTTTTACCTTCTCGTTACGCGGCGAGTTGGTGGAGTAAACAACAGGCTACCTGAAAGTTTACCAGGAAGGATAAGCATGAAGAAAATCGCGATAACCGCGCTATTGGGTTTGTTGCTTGCCCCTGCCTATGCCGAAAATCAGCAGGGTTTCGACCAAGATGAAATCTATCAGCAGGTTCAGCTAACGAGCGAATATATTGAAAACGAGCTGAGCAATATCGTGCTGGCGAATTTGGCCGTAATGTCGCCCGAACAAGAGCGGCGGCTGAATACGAGTAAACAGGCAGAAAATGCGTTTAATCAAAGGGCTCGGCGCCAGCTCATGCAAACCTGGCCTGCCTATATGAATCGCTGTTATGCCGGTAATGCGGCTAGATTGTGCGCCTATCGCGATATGTATTTCCATCAGATATTTGAATTTGTTATGAAACAATCTGGCGATCGGCAGCGGGTTGTGCCGCTCAATGCGCAAACCCACGCCTGGATACGGCAGAACCCCCGATTGTCGGAGCAGGCGGTGGCTGAAATAACTGCGATAATCCGTGAGGCTGGTTTGTAAATCAGTGCGCTTCGGTATTTGCTTGCCACTGATTTGGGGTACATATTTTCAGGTAGCCTGTTAGCATTTTAGGCGTACAATCACGCTTTTCGAGCATGTAGAAAGGAGCAACATGATGAAATTCAAACCCACCCTGTTGGCTGGTATCTTGGCGCTGGCTTGTGGCAGCGGTGCGGCAAAAACTATCGAAGTCAGCCAAGGGTACGGCCTCGATTTCCGCACTCAAACCTACACCCACCAAAGCACCGTAGTGAACGGCCAAACCGTAGCCTATCGTGCTTATGAAAATATCGTGTATGTGGCTAATCCGGCCGACAGTGCTTATCAAACCATCAATATCTACATCCCCGAAGCCTATTTCAACGGTGGCAGCATCAACGGCTACACCGCGCAAACCGCGCCCATCTTCCTGCCCAACCAAATCGGCGGCTATATGCCGGCCAAAGCCGGAGTGCCGGGGAAGGGTGGTTTCGGCCCAAGCAAAGAAGGGCAGGTTGACGCCATGCAGGTTGCTTTGGCTAGAGGCTATGTGGTGGCCTCGCCTGGTGCGCGCGGCCGCACCGCCGCCACCGGCAAAGCGCCTGCTGCGATTGTCGATTTGAAAGCAGCTGTGCGTTATTTGCGTTTCAACGATGCGGTGATGGCCGGTGATGCCGAAAAAATCATCTCTAACGGCACCAGCGCTGGCGGTGCTTTATCTGTGTTGCTTGGTGCCAGCGGTAATCAAGCCGACTACGAGCCCTATCTGCAACAGCTTGGTGCCGCTCCGGCCAAAGACCATATTTTCGCCGTTTCCGCCTATTGCCCGATTTCCATTTTAGATCATGCCGATGCTGCCTATGAATGGCAGTTTAACGGTGTGAATGACTACCAAAAAATGGATATTTCGATGATCGATTACCATGTTGAACGCAAATTGGTAAACGGTACGCTCACCAACGAGCAAATCCAAATTTCAGGTAGCCTTAAAACCCAATTCCCAGCCTATGTGAACAGCCTGCGCCTGCGTGATCCGCAAGGTCGGGTACTGCGGTTAGACGCGCAGGGCAACGGCAGCTTCAAAAACTATGTTGCCTCCTTCCTGCGTCGTTCAGCCCAAAGCCAGCTGGATGCAGGTAAAGACTTGAGCAGCCGCAACTGGCTCACTATCCGCAACGGTAAAGTGAGTGCCGTGGACTTTGCCGCCTATGCCCGCGCCGCCGGCCGCCAGAAAACCCCGCCCGCTTTCGATGCGTTGGATTTGAGCAGCGGCGAAAACCAACTGTTTGGCACCGCCACCACCGACAAACAACACTTCACCGCCTTCTCCTACCAACACCGTGCCAATGCGCAAGCCACCTTGGCCGACCCGCAGACTGTGAAGCTGATGAACCCGATGCACTACATTAGCCGCCACACCGCACCACAGCATTGGCGTATCCGCGTTGGCACGGCCGATAGCGATACCTCGTTGGCCATAGCCGCCATCCTCACTGCCAAGCTGCAAAACAGCGGTAAACGGGTGGACTTCGCATTGCCGTGGGACGTACCGCACAGCGGCGATTACGACTTAGACGAGCTGTTTGATTGGATGGATAAAACCGTACGCCGGTCGCGCGGCTAACCATTGAGGCTACCTGAAAAATGTTTGGTAGACATTTTCAGGTAGCCTTTATAACGCGTCAAACACAAAGCAAAAGAGACAGAGGCTACCTGAAAATAAAACCGGAGCTTAATCTTGTAAGAAACCTTTATATCAACCCTTTCCCAACCCAACCCGAAACATCATGCAATCCTTTCTAGACCGTTATTTCAAACTTTCCGAAAACAAAACCACCGTCCGCACCGAGCTGATGGCGGGGCTGACCACCTTCCTCACCATGTGCTACATCGTCGTGGTGAATCCGCACACCCTGTCGCAGGCGGGGATGGATTTTGGTGCGGTGTTCGTGGCTACCTGTATTTCCGCCGCCATCGGCTGCCTGATTATGGGCGCGCTGGCCAATTATCCGATTGCGCTGGCGCCCGGTATGGGGCTGAATGCCTATTTCACCTTCAGCGTGGTTAAAGGCATGGGCGTGCCGTGGCAGGTAGCGCTGGCGGCGGTGTTTGTGTCTGGCATCATCTTTATTTTGTTCAGCTTTTTGAAAGTGCGCGAAATGCTGGTGAACGCGCTGCCGATGAGCCTGAAAATGGCGATTGCCGCCGGCATCGGCCTGTTTTTGGCGCTGATTGCACTCAAAGGCTCGGGCGTGGTGGTGGGTAATGAGGCCACGCTGGTGCACATGGGCGAATTCCGCTTGCCGGTGGAAGGGCAGCCGGGCGTGTACACGCCGAATTGGCCGATGCTCTTGGCGCTGCTGGGCTTTTTCATCATCGTGGTGCTGGATTATTTCCGCGTGCGCGGCGCCATCATCATCGGCATTTTGGGCGTTACCCTGCTGGCGGTGCCGCTGGGGCTGACCCGCTTCGAGCGCGTGGTATCGGCCATTCCCAGCATGGCGCCTACCTTCATGCAGATGGATTTCAACCATCTGTTTTCAGGTAGCCTGATTGCGGTGATTTTCGTCTTTTTCTTGGTGGATTTGTTTGATAGCACCGGCACGCTGGTGGGCGTGGCGCACCGTGCCGGCCTGTTGGAAAACGGCAAGCTGCCGCGCCTGAAAAAAGCCCTGTTTGCCGATTCCATGGCCATTGTGGCCGGGGCGGCGCTGGGCACTTCCTCTACCACGCCTTATGTGGAAAGCGCCTCCGGCGTGGCTGCGGGCGGCCGCACCGGGCTTACCGCCGTTACCGTGGGCGTGCTGATGCTCGCCTGCCTGTGGTTTTCGCCGCTGGCCGAAGCCGTGCCCGCCTTCGCCACCGCGCCTGCGCTGCTGTATATCGGCATCCACATGATGCGCTCGGCCACCGAAATCGACTGGCACGACATGACCGAAGCCGCGCCCGCTTTCCTCACCATGGTGTTTATGCCTTTCTCCTATTCGATTGCCGACGGCATCGCCATGGGCTTCATCAGCTATGCCTTGGTGAAACTGTGCTGCGGCCGATTCCGCGACGTACCGCCGATGGTGTGGGGCGTGGCCGTGCTGTGGGCGTTGAAATTCTGGTTCTTGGGTGCATAAGGCACGTTTGAATAGCAGAGAGAAAAAGGCTACCTGAAAGATTTCAGGTAGCCTTTTGGTATGTATGGCAGAAATGAGAATACGGGATGGTTCAATTAGGAGTGACTCAAATGTTTAAAAAACGCAGCAAAATTATGCGGAACATGGTTTGGCGGCAGCTTGTTGCGTCAGCTGCTATCCATGGCAGTGTAAAGGTGGAATATGGTTATACATGGTTGTCGGGTTAAACAAGCTTAAATATTCCCTAATTCTTTGCTAATTATAGATAAGTATAGTACGCTTAATCTGAATGATTTTAAGAGGGCAGGGCTGGGCATGGAGTTTCTGCACGCAATCAACCAATCCTTGTTTCTGTTTATTAATGCCGATCATGATGACCATCCCGGCGCCATAGTGATGGCTTTGCTGATAGCAGAGTATTTAACCGCCATCACGCTGGTTGCGGTGGCGGTTTATTTGGTTTGGAAACAGCGATATCGGCGTGTTATCTGCTTGAATGTGCTGTGCAGCCTGCTGTTGGGCATGACGGTAACTTATCTTATTCGCAAGGGCTGGCATGTGCCGAGGCCGTTTGATATGCAGTTGGGCACTAATTTTTTGGTACACAGCGTAACTTCATCTTTCCCTAGCAAACACATGACTTCGCTGGCTGCCCCGCTGATGAGCATGTGCCTGTTTGCCCCAACTCGGCTGGTGGGCGTGGCCGGTTTGATGGTGGCAATGAGCGTGGCGTGGTCGAGGGTGTATCTGGGCGTGCATTGGCCGCTAGATATGACCGGGGCGCTGCTGGTGGGTTTGCTGGTGGCTTTAGCCGTAAAGTATGGCTTGCGCCCGTTGTGGATGCGTTGGCTTGATACGGCCGACGGCCAGTTTGCCATTCAGGATAAACAGGCTAGCTGAAAACCTGGTGCCAATAGAAAAAGGCTACCTGAAAGTTTTAGCTCGATTGGAGCTATGCTTTCAGGTAGCCTGTTTTTATTGGGCTTTATGGTGAATCCATTGAACTTCCAATGCGGCGTTAACCCGCCTTATATCGATTGCCATTTGATTGGCTATGGACACACTTGCCCGAATTAATCATAACGGCGGCATTTAATATCGGAATCCTCGCAGAAAATCGCGTTTTGTTCGGCCTGGCAGGCGCGGCGGACTTGGGTGCGGGCCAGGCCTTCGTTGTGGCTGGTGGCTTCATAGGTTTTGCGGAACGGGGTAACGCTGCACACATAGGCCGGGCTGCGGCCTGCGCGGTGCTCGATGATGACTTCGCGCACATTGCCGTTGCGTGTGGCCTGATTGTGCTCCAGCACGGCGATGCGCGCTTCCAAATCGGCAATGCGCCGCTCCAGGGCGCTGATGCGCGCGGCATCGTCGGCCGGCGCGGCATAGAGCGCAGTGGGCAGGGCGGTGAGGACGAGGAGGAGGGGGAATAGTTTTTTCATGGGAATCATTGAATTAAAATGGAAGTTGTATTTCAGGTAGCCTTTTCGGGGACGGGATGCTACCTGAAAAATGGAAAATAAAACAGAGCAGGTGCGAATGAAAGGGTTGGACGTTTGCCTGGCATGGTTGAGCCGATGCCCAGCTGGCTGGTTTTGCTCAAGCTTCAGTTCGGCAAACGGCGGCAGATGCTTTGTGCCATTTCTTGACCAGTCTGGTCGTCGATTTGGGTTTGACGCATGGTGCTGGCATCGAGGCTGTCGATGCGCAGGGTGATTGTTTTGGCCTGGCGATCACTATCGAGGATGGTGGCGATGCGGTGCTCTATGTTACGGAGTTCTAGATTGTTGCCGATGGTTTGGCGGGTAGCAGCATCATGCTGCGGGCGGGCACGGTTGCTGTTCCAGACGAGGATCAGGGTATCGTTGGATAGTTGCCAGGTGCCAGTGGCGCTTTGCTGGAAACGGAAGTCAAGGCCTTGGCGGCGGAAGGTATAGTCGCCAATACTGTTGGCGTAGTGGTTGGGGCGGAGGGTGAGGCTGTCGGTAACGGTGGCATAGATGCTGGGGTATTCTGTGGTGCAACGCCATTGGCCGGCAAGTTGGGCTTCGTTGAGAGGCGCGGCATGAGCGGCGCTGATGGTAGCGGTGAGGATAAGGATGGGAGTGAGTTTTTTCATAATGGTTCTGGTGCAGATAAGGTTGGTTTGGTGGGAGTTAGGTTTCAGGTAGCCTGCTTCTTGCCGCAGGCTACCTGAAATTTACGCCTGCCGACTTACACGCCGGCTAGGTTGCAGAGGTATTGCCATAAAAGAGGCACGGGGCGGCCGGTGGCGCCTTTTTCTTTGCCGGATTTCCAGGCGGTGCCGGCGATGTCGAGGTGCGCCCAGGTTTGCTCTTGGGTGAAGTGGGCGAGGAAGGCAGCGGCGGTGAGGGTGCCGGCGGGGCGGCCGCCGATGTTTTGCAGGTCGGCAAAGTTGGATTTGAGCTGCTCGCTGTATTCTTCAAACAAGGGCAGCTGCCAGGCTTTGTCGCCGCTTTGGCGGGCGGCTGCGAGCAGGCTGTCGGCCAGTTCCTGATTGTTGGCCACCAGGCCGCTGGCGGCGCTGCCCAGCGCGATGACGCAGGCGCCGGTGAGGGTGGCCACGTCGATGAGGGCGGCGGGCTTGAATTGGGCGGCGTAGGTGAGGGCGTCGCACAGGATCAGGCGGCCTTCGGCATCGGTGTTGAGGACTTCGATGGTAGTGCCGTCCATGGCGGTTACGATGTCGCCGGGCTTGTTGGCGGCGGCATCGGGCATGTTTTCGCAGGCGGGGGCGACGGCGATGAGGTTGATGGGCAGTTTGGCGCGGGCGGCGGCAATGAAGGTGCCGATTACGCTGGCGGCGCCGCACATATCGAATTTCATTTCGTCCATTTCGGCACCGGGCTTGAGGGAAATGCCGCCGCTGTCGAAGGTTACGCCTTTGCCCACCAGCACGACGGGCGCGGCGTTTTTATCGGGCGCGCCGAAGTAGGAAAGCTCGATGAGGCGCGGCTCTTGGGCGCTGCCTTTGGCTACCGACCAGAACGAACCCATGTGTTCGCGAATGTAGTCGGCGCCGAGGATTTTGGCAGACGCCCCGGCGGCTTGGGCTTCGGCGCGGGCGGTGTCGGCCAGATAGGCGGGGGTGCAGATGTTGCCGGCGGTGTTGCCGAGGTCTTTGCACAGATTGATGCCGTGCAGCAGGGCTTGGGCGCGGCCGAGTGCATCTTGGGCGGATTTATCGGCTGTGGGGGCGTAGAAATCGGCTTGTTGCAAGGCGGCGGGTTTGGCGGTTTTTTTGAAGCGGTCGAAACGGTATACGGCTTCGCCCAGCGCGGTGGTGAGCACGTTGAGGGCGTCGGCCAATTCGGCGGCGGCGAAGGCGCTCAAATCGATGGCGAGCGTGGGCTGTTTCTGTGCCCAACCGGCGGCGTGGCGGAAGGCTTTGGCCAGCGTATCGCGCCCTGTGTTGTCGAGTTTAAGTACGGCGGTGTCGGCAAAGCTGCCGTTAGCGGGCGTGCGGGCGGCGGCGAAGGGTTCGCTTTCGGTGAGCGTGCCGTAGAGCAGGGCGGCGGTTTCATCGGCTGGGGCGGCGGTGCACAAATACAGGCGGGCGGCTTGGCCGGCGGGCAGGGCGGCGGAGTGGAGATAGAATTGCATGTTAATCCTTGGCTTGATTAGGGTGGAAAACGGGTGGCATTTTATCGCTTGGCCCGGGGGAAAGGCTATCTGAAAATTGAAAATAGCGTGGAGAAAATTTCAGGTAGCCTTTGCTTTTGAAAGAGGCTACCTGAAAGTTTATGCACCGGTATGGCAATACAGTTGGTGTTGCCGGATGTAGCCGAGCACGGCGGGGGGAATGTCGGGGCTGGTGTGTTCGGTTGCGAGCTGTTGGCGGATTTGGCTGGAGCTGATGGGCAGCGGCTCGGCTTGCAGGATGTGTAGGCGGCCTTGGGGTAGGGCTTCGTCCAGCCAGGTTTGCAGTGGGGCAGGAGCTTGGGCGAGGTTGCTGCCGGGGCGGGGGGCGGCGGCAATGCGGCATTGGCACACGAGGTTTTGCCAACGGTGCCAGGTGTGCAGTTGCAGCAGACTGTCCATGCCGATGAGCAACCAGAGTTCGGCGGAGGGGAAGTGTTGGCGGAAGATTTGCACGGTGTCGTGGGTGTAGGTGGCGCCTTGGCGGACGATGTCGCAGTCGCTCACGGCAAGGCGGGAATCGGCTTGGACGGCGATTTCGGCCATGGCTAGGCGGTGGTGGGCGGCGGTGCGGGGGGTGGTTTTATGGTAGGGGTCGCCGGCGGGCAGGAGGATGACGCTTTCTAAATCCAGCTCGTCGGCAAAGCTGCGGGCGATGTGCAGGTGGCCGTTGTGGATGGGGTCGAAGGTGCCGCCGAAGAGGCCGATGCGGGGCATGGTGGGGTTCCTTTGCTGGGGCTTTCAGGTAGCCTTTGGGTGGGGATGCAATAAGTTAAACTTTTGCTACGGCGTTGGCTCGCCGCCTTGTATTGACAGTGTTGTTTGGCGATCAAGAGGCTACCTGAAAATGGTTGGTTCAGTTTCAGGTAGCCTTTATCTGTTTATTTCAGCAGGTTTTTCAAGGCTAGGCGCACGCCTTCGCCCACTTCGGTATCGGCTGGGATGCCTTTGGCGGCGGCACGGGCTTCTTTTTCGTTGTAGCCTAGGGCGAGCAGGGTGCTGACGATGTCTTCGCTGCTATCGTCTGCTTGAGCGGCGAGCTGGGCTTGGACGCCGCTAGAGGTAGTGAGTTTGCCGCGCAATTCGAGCACCATGCGTTCGGCGGTTTTCTTGCCGATGCCGGGGGCGGAGGAGAGGCGTTTGATGTCTTCGGCGGCAATGGCAGCGGCGAGCTCGTCGGCATTCATGGCGGAGAGGATACCGAGCGCGGTTTTGGCGCCGATGCCGCTCACTTTGATGAGCTGGCGGAAGGTGTTGCGTTCGCTGTGGCTGCCAAAGCCGAACAGGAGGTGGGCATCTTCGCGCACGATGAGCTGGGTGTAGAGCGAGACGGTTTCACCTACGGGGGGCAGGGTGTAGAAGGTTTGCATGGAAACGTCGGCTTCGTAGGCGACGCCGTTTACGTCGATAACGACTTGCGGGGGGATGGCTTCGATGAGTTTGCCGGTGAGCTTGCTGATCATGGGAGAGGCTACCTGAAAAATGGGAAGAGGGGCATTATATCGGTTTATTCAAACGGGTTATAATCAAGTATTGATTTTGATTGGGTTCAAGGGGGAATTGTCATGAAAAAACGGAATTTTGCGGCTGGCGCCTGCATTTTGCTGTTGGCCGGCTGCTCGGGCAGCAATGTGCTGCTGGGCTTGGGTTTTGCCGGCCGCCATCTTGGCTTGGGCACGGGCTTGAGTATTCCGGTGGGCAGCCGAAATAATGGCAGCAATGTGCAGGATTTGGGCAATTTGCGCATTATTGAGGAGCAGGTGGTTACGTATTTCGATGCGCAGGGCAAGGCCGTGCCAAACGAAGTGAAGGGCGGCTACTACCGCCAGCTGCTGAGCCGCCAGGGCAGGGGTTATTTGGTGCAGGATTTTTACGAGAGCGGGCAGAAGCGCAGCGATGCCATGCTGCTCACCCGCGAGAGCCTGTATGATTTCCGTGCCCATCCGCAAAACGGGGTGCTCACCACTTATGCCATCAACGGCAATATTTTGTATCAGCAGAATTTTAGAAACGGTAAGATGGTGTCGGCTTCGTATTAAAACAAGCAATATTGGCGAATCGGGCTGCCTGGATGGCGGCCTGGTTTGCTATAATCTGCCCGATTTTTTGCTGCTTCGGCGGCTGGCAACCAAATATGGGAAGGACTTTGCAATGTGCGGTATTGTGGGCGCGGTGCGCGCCAAGCGGAATGTGGTGGATTTTCTCACCGACGGCCTGAAGCGGCTGGAATATCGGGGCTATGATTCTTCCGGTATCGCGGTGGGCACGGAGCAGGGCGTGATTGAGCGCGTGCGCCGTGTGGGCCGTGTACAGCTGATGGAAGACGCGGCCAAGGCGGCCGGCTTGTGCGGCCATATCGGCATCGGTCACACCCGCTGGGCCACGCACGGCGGCGTAACCGAGCCCAATGCGCATCCGCATATTTCAGGTAGCCTGATTGCGGTGGTGCACAACGGCATCATCGAAAATTTCGAAGAAGAGCGCGCCCGTTTGCAAGGCTTGGGCTATGTGTTTGAATCGCAAACCGATACGGAAGTGATTGCCCACAGCGTACACCATGAATACACCGCCAACGGGCACCAGCTGTTTGCCGCTGTGCAGGCCGCCTGTGCGCGTTTTCACGGCGCGTATGCGATTGCCGTGATGGCGCAGGATAAACCGGCAGAATTGGTGGTGGCACGCATGGGCTGCCCGCTCTTGGTGGCTCTGGGCGAGGGCGAAACCTTTGCCGCATCAGATGTTTCTGCCGTGGTGGCCTTCACGCGCCGCATCGTGTATCTGCAAGACGGCGACATTGCCGAATTGGGTAGCGAAGGCATCCGCCGCCTTGTCGACCGCAGTGAGCAGGAGGCCAAACGCGAAGTGCGCGTGTCCGAGCTGTCGCTCACCTCGTTGGAGTTGGGACCTTACAGCCATTTTATGCAGAAGGAAATTCACGAGCAGCCCAAGGCGATTGCCGATACTGCAGAAGTATTCCTTGGCGGCGGCTTCGAGCCGGAAAACTTCGGTGCCAAAGCGCGGGAAGTGTTCGAACACATCCGCAGTATCAAAATCTTGGCCTGCGGCACTTCCTACTACGCCGCGCTCACTGCCAAATACTGGCTGGAAGCCATCGGCAGAGTGCCGACCGATGTGGAAATTGCCAGCGAATACCGCTACCGCGACGTGATTGCCAGCCCTGACCAATTGGTGATTACCGTATCCCAATCCGGCGAAACGCTGGATACCATGGAAGCCTTGAAATACGCGCAATCGCTGGGGCAGAAACACAGCTTGTCTGTGTGCAACGTAATGGAATCCGCCCTGCCGCGCGAGAGCGAACTGGTGCTTTACACCCGTGCCGGCGTGGAAATCGGCGTGGCCTCCACCAAGGCCTTTACCACCCAGTTGGTGGTGCTGTTCGGGCTGGCGGTTACCCTGGGCAAAATGCGCGGCCATGTATCCGAGCAGCAGGCACAGTCTTATATGGAAGAGTTGCGCCAGCTGCCCGGCAGCATCCAGCATGCACTCAACCTCGAGCCGCAGATTGCCGCTTGGGCGCACAAATTCGCCGAGAAAAACAGCGCCCTGTTTTTAGGGCGTGGCATTCACTATCCCGTGGCCTTGGAAGGCGCGCTGAAACTGAAAGAAATCACCTATATCCACGCCGAAGCCTACCCCGCCGGCGAGCTCAAACACGGCCCCTTGGCGTTGGTGGACGCGAATATGCCTGTGGTAGTAATTGCGCCGAACGACAGCCTGCTGGATAAAGTGAAAGCCAATATGCAGGAAGTGGGTGCGCGCGGCGGCGAATTGTTTGTGTTTACCGATTTGGACAGCAACTTCCAGCCCAGCCCCAATGTGCACATCATCCGCACCCCGCGCCACGTGGGCGTGCTCTCGCCGATTGTGCACACCATCCCCGTACAGCTTCTGGCCTACCACGCCGCCTTGGTGCGCGGCACGGATGTGGACAAACCGCGCAATCTGGCCAAATCGGTAACGGTGGAGTAGCGTTGCCGGAAATGATAAAAGGCTACCTGAAAATTTTGGGCTTTCAGGTTGGAGCCGCGAGTGATAATCTGCCCGATCCGGCGCGATAAATTGATTTTGAACTTCTTGCACTCCGTGCAACTTTGTCATAAATCCTGCCTAAGAAAGGTAGGATTTTTTATTTACTGCCGAAAGCAGCATTCCCTATTGCTGGCTGTCTCGCCGACTTTACAGCACCATAGCCTCATTTTTTAATTAGGGAACAGCAACGAACACTCCGCAAACACAAAATAGAGCACTCAGCTTTTACGGCTCTATGTGCCCCACGAGGGCTGGATACCTACCCCAATGGCTCAGCCATACTGAGTAAAATAACCAGCTCGAAACCCACTGCCGCCAAGGCCAAGATCTGTGCTGTAGAAATCAAAAGTGCAAATAACACTGTTGATTTCTATACCTGACCTATATCGGCTACCGCAGCCATATGTCGCAGTAGTGCCAACAGACGAAAGGTAAATGCGAAGTTTATTCTAGACCTCTGCTCTGTGGTATTGCCGATTTAGATGATGTTTAGATAAATCAATGAAAAATGCGGGCCGGTTGTCAGTCGCTGATTGGGCAATACTTGTCGCAATTCTGGTCCGTTAGCCAGCCGTCATGTCACTATCACCGGTAACGGCGGTAGCTGGTCGTATCCGCACCATCCGCCCGCCTATCTGTTCAACAGGCTACCTGAAAATGCTAAAATCGCGCTTTGTCATCCCAACCAGATAATAGTGGATTAAAATAAAAATGAGACAAGGCGGCAACGCCCGCCGTGTACGGGTAGTACATAAGGGCGTTGGCAACGCCGTATCATTGCAATTTTAATCCACTAAACAAGGAAAACAATATGGCCGGCCACAGCAAATGGGCAAATATCCAACACAAAAAAGCCCGCGTTGATGCCCAACGCGGCAAAATCTTTACCAAACTGATCAAGGAAATCACCGTAGCCGCCCGCCTCGGCGGCGGCGACCCCGCCTCCAACCCCCGCCTGCGCCTGGCCATGGACAAAGCCTGGGACGCCAACATGCCCAAAGACAACGTCCAGCGCGCCATCGACAAAGGCACCGGCAACCTCGAAGGCGTGGAATACATCGAACTGCGCTACGAAGGTTACGGCATCGGCGGCGCCGCCCTGATGGTGGACTGCCTCACCGACAACAAAACCCGCACCGTGGCCGACGTGCGCCACGCCTTCAGCAAACACGGCGGCAACCTCGGCACCGACGGCTGCGTCGCCTTCAACTTCAAACACCAAGGCTACCTCCTGTTCGGCCCCGACACCGAAGAAGAAGCCCTGATGGAAGCCGCCCTCGAAGCTGGCGCCGAAGACGTCGTTGCCCACGACGACGGCTCGTTCGAAGTCATCACCACCCCAAACGACTGGGCCGGCATCAAAGCCGCTCTCGAAACCGCTGGTTTCAAAGCCGAAGACGGCGACGTCACCATGCGCGCCCAAAACGAAGCCGTGCTCACCGGCGAAGACGCCGCCAAAATGCAGCGCCTGATCGACGCCCTCGAAGCGCTGGACGACGTGCAGGACGTGTACACCTCCGCCGTGCTCGAGCTCGAGTAAACAGGCAAAGGCTACCTGAAAGCGGGCAATCATTGCTTTCAGGTAGCCTCATCCCATGCCTTATCGGTTCTCAGGTAGCCTCTCAAGCACACACAGTTCGCGTACGAATGCCCGACACTGCCACACCAAACCACTGCCCGAAACGATGTTTCGGCGCATTCGAAGCAGAGTTTCTGCGGAGCGAACCAATGTTCCCACACACCGATTCGAGCAAACACCCATGACTTGGCTTCCCCTCTCCCAGCTCAACGAAACCGAACACAGTTGGCGCACCCAAGGCAACACCGTCCAATTCGGCGGCACCGGCACCTACCGCAAACTACGCGGCTGCGACCCCGCCACCTTCGAAGTATTCGCCGAACCGAGCAGCCTGATTGCCCGCGACCGCAACCACGTCTACCACGGCGCCGAACTGCTTTCCGCCGTGCAGCGCAACAGCTTCACCCATCTCGGCAAGGGCTACTGGCGCGACGCCGATGCCATATATTGCGAATACGAAAGCTCCCTGCGCCCGCTCAAAGGCAACGATGCCGCCACCTTCCGCCATCTCGGCGAAGGCTACGCCGCCGACCGTGCGCAAGCCTACTACGGCGGCAGCAAAATCCAATCCGCCAATCCCCTGGCACTTAGCCTGCTTCACGGCCTCTACGCCGCCGACGACGACACCGTCTTCTTTGACGGCAAACCCCTGAAAGGCAGCGACCCGCAAACCTGGCGCGAAGCAGCGGGCGAGGCAGGCAAACACAGCTTTTCCCACGACGCAAAACACGTCTATTACTGCGAACATAAACTCCCACGCGCCGATGCCGCCACTTGACAGCACCTGCACGACACCCTTTCCAAAGACGGCAAACACGTCTACAAAACCAACCGCATCCTGCCCGATGCAAACCCCGCCGAATGGGACACCGCCAAAGCCGCCGCTCACGCCGCCGAAGAAGCCGAAAACTCCGCCAAAATGAGCGAACTACTGAAAAACCTTTGGCAAAACGGGCAAACCGACTAAGCCAAAGGCTACCTGAAAACAAACAAAGTACTTTTCCACCAAGCTAAAATACAGCCGTAAACCAGCATCCTGTCCAACCGCCCACCTACCAATATTTTCAGGTAGCCTCTAAAGAGCCCTCTCCCATGACCCAGCTAAAAGACCACGCCCTCCTGCGCACCCGGTGCTACATCAACGGCCAATGGCTCGATGCCGACAGCGGCCGCACCATCGCCGTATCCAACCCCGCCACCGGCGAAACCATCGGCAGCGTGCCCGATATGGGCGCGGCGGAAGCCGAACGCGCGGTGGCTGCCGCCCGGGCCGCGCTGCCCGCCTGGCGTGCGCTCACGGCCAAACAGCGCAGCCAAATCCTGCGCCGTTGGTTTGATTTGATGATGGAAGCGCAGGAGGAGCTCGCCACCCTGCTCACGCTGGAGCAAGGCAAGCCGCTGGCCGAGTCGCGCGGCGAAATTGCCTACGGCGCGTCCTACATCGAATGGTATGCCGAAGAAGCCAAGCGCGTGTATGGCGACACCATCCCCGGCCCCGCGCCAGACAAACGTATTTTGGTGCTCAAGCAGCCCGTCGGCGTGTGCGCCGCGATTACGCCGTGGAACTTCCCCAACGCCATGATCACGCGCAAAGCCGCGCCCGCGCTGGCCGCTGGCTGCACCTTCGTCATCCGCCCCGCCTCGCAAACGCCGTTTTCCGCGCTGGCCATCGCCGCCTTGGCCGAACGTGTCGGCATTCCGGCGGGCGTGTTCAACGTGATCACCGGCTCGTCGCGCGAAATCGGCCGCGTGTTCACCGAAAGCGATACGGTGAAAAAATTCAGCTTCACCGGCTCCACCGCCGTCGGCCGCCGGCTGCAGGCGCAATGCGCCTCCACCATCAAAAAAACCTCGATGGAGCTGGGCGGCAACGCGCCGTTTATCGTGTTCGACGATGCCGACATCGATGCCGCCGTCTCCGGCGCGATTGCCTGCAAATTCCGCAACGCCGGGCAAACCTGCGTGTGCGCCAACCGCATCTATGTGCAAAGCGGCGTGTATGACGAATTTGTCCGCAAATTCGCTCAAGCGGCAGGCTACCTGAAAGTGGGCAACGGCTTGGAAAGCGGCACGGAATGCGGCCCGCTGATTGATGAGGCCGCGCTGTCCAAAGTGGAAGAACACCTGGCCGACGCGCTCGCCCACGGCGGCGAAGTAGTTGCCGGCGGCGCGCGCCACCCGGCAGGCAAGCTCTTCTTCCAGCCCACCGTTATCCGCCACGCCCATGCCGGGATGAAAGTGGCACGCGAAGAAACCTTCGGCCCGCTCGCCCCCGTGTTCCGTTTCGAGAACGAAGCAGATGTGTTGCAACAGGCCAACGCCACCGAATACGGCCTGGCCGCCTATTGCTACACCAGCAGCCTCGGCACGGCCACACGCATGATGGAAGGCTTGGAATACGGCATGGTCGGCATCAACACCGGCGTGATTTCCAACGAAGCCGCCCCCTTCGGCGGCGTGAAGCAGTCGGGCATCGGCCGCGAAGGCGGCAAATACGGGCTGGACGAATATTTGGAAACCAAATACGTGATGCTGTCGGTTTAAGCAGCAGGCTACCTGAAAACGTCCGCCTCAACGCAGTGAAACGATAATTGGCGCAGCCAAGGCTCGGTTTCTGCAAAACGAAAGCACGGCACAAATTTTCAGGTAGCCTGTGCGCCAGTCCTTTATAATGTGCCTATTTGCACACGGCGGGCTAAAGCAAAATCCGGCGCACAGCCATACCCATTCCCGCCGCAAGCATCATCCCACACCAAATAACGAATTAAGATTTTCAGGTAGCCCCAAGAGGCTACCTGAAAACGGAAAGCACACAAATGAAATTTATCGACGAAGCCAAAATCGAAGTTGCCGCCGGGCGCGGCGGCAACGGCGCGGTCAGCTTCCGCCGCGAAAAATACGTGCCGCGCGGCGGGCCGGATGGCGGCGACGGCGGGCGCGGCGGCAGCGTGTTCGCCGTGGCCAATGAAAACGTAAACACGCTGGTGGAATACCGTTTCGTGAAACGCTATCAGGCCAAAAACGGCGAAAGAGGCCACGGCTCCGACCGCTACGGCGCCGGTGCCGACGATATCGAGCTGCAAATGCCGGTGGGCACACTGATCCGCGATGCCGACACCGGCGAAATCGTGGCCGACCTCACGCGGCACAGCCAGCGCGTTTGCCTGGCGCGCGGCGGCAAAGGTGGCTTGGGCAACATCCATTTCAAATCTTCGGTCAACCGTGCACCCAAGCAGGCCACGCCCGGCGAACCCGGCGAAGCGCGCCGATTGCTGTTGGAATTGAAAGTGCTGGCCGACGTCGGCCTGTTGGGCATGCCCAATGCCGGCAAATCCACCCTGATCCGCGCCGTGTCCGCCGCCCGCCCCAAAGTGGCCGACTATCCCTTCACCACGCTGCACCCCAACCTGGGCGTGGTGCGCGTGGACGAAGGCCAAAGCTTTGTGATGGCCGACATCCCCGGCCTGATTGAAGGTGCGGCCGAAGGCGCCGGGCTGGGACACCGCTTTTTGAAACACCTTTCGCGCACCGGCCTCTTGCTGCACGTGGTAGACTTGGCCCCGTTCGACGAAGCCGTCAGCCCCGCCGCCGAAGCGCTGGCCATCATCAACGAACTGAAAAAATATGATGACGAACTGTTCGGCAAACCGCGCTGGCTGGTGCTGAACAAACTGGATATGCTCACACCGGAAGAGGCTGCCGAACGCAAAGCCGAATTCCTCAAAGCCATCGGCTGGAACTACCCCGCCCCCGGCGAACCCGGCTTTGATCGGCAAACCCCGCGCCTATTTGAAATCAGCGCACTCGCCCAACAGGGCACGCAGGAATTGGTGCGGCAAATCGGGCAGTATTTGGCCGAGAAGAAACAACTGGCCGCAGCAGAGGCTGAAACTGATACTCCTCTGGAAATACCTATTACTACTGAATATGTCGATTTTTAAAGCAGAATTAAGTTAATCAAACCACCTCATTTAAGGAGATATTTCTATGGACATCGGAAAACTCGTTAGCTGGCTCATCGTCGGAGCCATTGCCTACGGCGGTTACAATTACCTAAGCACCGGCGATATAACTGTTACACCCCCACCGCAGCAAACTGTCCTAAAACTGGCTAATGAGGCCAACCGCAACCTGCCTAAAGGCAGCCATTTAGCCACGGGCAAATCCTGCACCCGTACCGGTGGCGGTAAAGTTAAACGTGGAATTTATACATGTGAAATCAAAGTATTCACCGGCCTCTCTTCCTACGAAGACGCCAAAAACAGCTACAACATCCTCGTTACCAAACGCGATGGCCGTTGGCAGCTTACCCGTTAGTTCGTCACAATGCCAAACCATCGAGAAAGGGTTTAAGATGCAAACAAGATCCGTCCTCCCCCTTATCCTCCTGCTGTCCGCCTGCACCCCACAAGAGACTACTACGCCAGTCTCCACCCCGGCGGCTGCTTCCACCGTTGCTGCTTCACAGCCTGCTGCCGAACCTGCCGCATCAGCCGCTTCCACCGCTGCACAACCTGCCACCCAATGGATCGGCCGCTACTATGGCGTGCTGCCCTGCGCCTCTTGCGAAGGTATCGAAACCACTTTGGTATTAAAAGAAGACGGCAGCTACCAACTCACCGAAACTTACAAGCAGCGCCAGCCGTTTACCGAAGAAACAGCCGGCCGCTTCACTTGGCGCAAACCGCAAGAAATATTCCAGCTCGACAAAGCCGGCGGCGAGCGACTCTACCAAATCGGCAATGGCCAGATTTGGGCGCTGGATGCCGACGGCAAACAAGTGGAAGGTGATCTGGCCAACCTCTACATCCTGAAGCAGACCGCAAATCAGCCTTAACCCGAAAAGAAATCCGGCCTTATCTCGGCCAAACAATTTCAGGTAGCCTTTATGCCTGCCCGCGCATAATAAAGGCTACCTGAAATTTTCACTGCACCAAACCAAACACCACACGCCATGCCTCAGATCACCACCCACAGCACCCGCTTCACCCTGCAGGAAGGCGAAACCCTGCTTGAAGCCTTGGAGCGCACCGGCCACGAAATCGAATACCAATGCCGCAGCGGCTATTGCGGCTCCTGCCGCGTCAAACTTCTATCCGGCAGTGTTGCATACCGGGAAAGCCCGCTGGCCATGCTTCTGCCCAACGAAATCCTCACCTGCTGCTGCATGGTGAAAGAAGACATCCGCATCGACTGCCGACAACGGCAAGCCGAACCGGATTTATTCGACCGAGACCTGTTTGCCGAAAATAACAACTAACCGGCAACTGCGTAGCAGCAAAAGATACCGTATTTCATAGTAATGAAAAATTTCACTAAATTTGTCAGTGCCTTAGGGGATAAGATCACTGCGAATAGTGATAAGTTTTGAAATAAAATTACAAAATTAAGTATCTCAAACTCAGTAAATTTACCGGATCCAAATTCAGTCAAATTCTGAGGCTTGTTGCCGTGGGCTTGACTGCTTCTGATACCGCTAAACTGATAGGCAACAGTGTCAGAAACATCAACAGTCTATATCTGAAGTAGTGTTGGTGTTTGACTTACGAATGTGAGTGTCAGACTACTTTCTGAGAAGTCGTAGAGTTAGACAAGTCTTATTTCGGCGCAAAATGTATCCGAGGTAAACGCGGATATGGTATGGGTAGCAAGAAAATTGTCTTCGGTATATTCAAACGAGACAATAATGTTTATGCCACAGTTGTTCCAGCTTCCAAAACAATACTTAAAAAGTTATCAGAGGCTATTTTGCGATTGATAGTGTGATCAATATAGACAGTTGGTATGGCTATCACGGGTTAGAAGAGATGAATCTGCTTCGGATGTTTATCTTGTTTTATCTTATTATCGAACAAGAGTATTACGGTTTGCTACGGCAAACAGATCTTGTGAAGTGTGGAAATCAACAGCGTTGTTTACACTTTCGGCTTTTGCTTGAAGACTCGTTTTAGCAGCTATCCGGCATTGTCAAGAATGTCGATAGACACGGGAGAACCGCTCTGTTCTTAATAATGACGGATAGCTGCTTAAGAGTCATTCAAGTAAAAACAAAAGCTGTCCGCCGTAGAAAAAGTGTAAACAACGCGACGATTTCCTACATGTACAAGTTTCTGTAAACAAATCATTGACTATATTTGATGCTCTAATCATCCAAATACTAGTATCCGAATGTATGATAACTGGTAAAAATTTCAAACTAGTCTCTTCGGTTTTTCTTGCTGTTTCCTATATTAGAGCCTCTCCGGTATTGTTAGAATTTTTGGCGATATGATAAGCATTACAAATGCTTTCTACACCGCCTATCAATTCGTCTGTTGCCCAATTACCAGCGGTTTTGGCAGATTGTAAAGTGCCTAAGTGCTATATTTATTTAGGCGGCTTCTGTATGTAGCAGCCTTGCACTTAGAGCCATGCTGATTAAAGAACCTTGTGCTTGCATAGCCACAGCCTACAATTTGGGTAGAATACAGAGTTGTGCCGAGCTTAGGCAGTCATACTGGTAGACGGCATGCGGGGTTGAGTTTGATTACTGCGGCGCTTCGCTAAACAGCGGGTTGAAGCCGTTTAACTCCAGCGCTTGGGGATAATCGGGCATGGCGGCGTTTTCGGGCAGGATGTCGCGCAGCAGGCGGATGTGTTCCACTCGGCATTCGGCCATCAGGTCGAGGAAGTTTTGCACCACGGTGTCTACGGAGTCGGTAGGGGCGAGCTGCCAGCGGAAGGTTTGCGGCACCAGGCCATAGCTGTTGTCGGTGGCGCTGAAGCTGAACACAATCTGCCCGCCTTCCTGGGCGGCTACGGCCACGCCGACGCGCGGGCTTTGCAGGCGCACGGCGCGGATGGCGTTGGCGGCGAATACGTCCAGCGCCATGCGCTGGCGGGTGTGGCTGCCGTTGCGGATGGCCTCGAGCGGGGCGGCTGGGTCGAGCGGGTTGGCAAACAGGGTGAGGCCGGGCAGGGCGAAGCGTTCCTGCCAATATTGCATCAGGGGCAGGGCGGCCTGGCCGAGTTTGCCGGGGGCTTCGGGCGCGTTGTAGCCCAAGGCGTACACCACGTGCACGCTCTGCCCGGAGGGGATGGCGATTTCTGCGGCGCCGGTTTGCGCGGCGGCAAACTGTTCGGCAGCGGCACGGCTTTGTTTGGCGGCAAACCATTGTTCCAGCTTGATGCGGCTGATTTGCTCGGCGGTGAGCAGCGCGGGCAGCCACACGGTTTGCGCCAGATGGCGGGTGGGCTCGAATTCGGCCAGTTTGGCATTAAGTGCGGCGGCATCGAGGGCGGCGGACAGGGCTACGGCCTGGTTGCAACCGGCAACGAGCACCACGGGTAGGGCGAGCCAGCCGGTTTCTTCGGCAGCGGCGGGGCGCAGGGTTTGCTCCATGGCCTGCCACAGGGCGCGGTAGACGGCATCGCTCGGCGCCATGCTCAGAGCCACGGAGAGGGAGGTGAGGTGGCGTGATTGCAGCATTTGGAAAATCAGGCTGTGCAAGGTGTCGCCGGAAAGTTTGCTTTGGGCGCGGGAGCGGTTGGCGGCCACGGCTTTGGCGTGCAGCAGCAGTTCGTTTTTTACCGGATCGGCGGGATAGGGGCGGGGGTCGGGGAGGAGATGGCTGTTCATAATAATGATGGTAAGGTTACGGGTTGGGTTGGTGTTGCAACATGTGCATGATAAGTCGGATA
The DNA here is from genome assembly GCA_963515595.1 of uncultured Eikenella sp. GTDB lineage: Bacteria > Pseudomonadota > Gammaproteobacteria > Burkholderiales > Neisseriaceae > Eikenella. Next base: position 26,871 of record CAUPYH010000004.1, read on the forward strand.
AGGGTGCCTTTTTGCGCGGGCGCGGATTCGGCCACCAATAGGGTGAGCGCGGCCAGGCCGGTATCGTTGATAACGGCGCGACCGTTTGCACGGAATAGGCGGCGGTTTTGGTGTAGGAAATCAACAAACAGAAAGGCACCGCTGCGCTTATTGCCGTCGGCAAAGGGATGGTTTTTCACGATAAAGTAGAGCAGATGGGCGGCTTTGCTTTCGATGCTGGGGTAGGCGGGCGCGCCGAATACGCTTTGCGCGAGGTTGCCGAGAATGGCGGCTAAGCCGTCTTCGCGTTCGCGGGCAAACAGATCGCTGGCTTCGCCGCGGGCGATGAGTTCGGCTTTGAGTTGGCTTAGAGCGCGGCGTGCAGCTTCGGGCGTGGGCAGGCTGCCGCCATTTTCGCCCGCCGGCTCTTGCAGCAGGCCTTCATCGTATTGCTGCAGCCAGAGGAAGGTGTGGGTGTAGCGGCTGACGATATCGACCAAGCCGCGCCCGGCTTCCAGCGTGAGGGCGGGCGAGGCGGCGGTGGTTTGAATCAGCTGCAAGGCTTGTTCGAGCTCGTCGGCGTTTTGCTGCAGACGTTGTTGGTTGAGCGCGTAGCCTTTGAGCAGGTAGTCTTTCAGTCGGGCGGTGGCCCAGCGGCGGAACTGGGTGGCATTTTTGGATTTCACGCGGTAACCCACGGAAAGCACTGCATCCAGATTGTAGTGTTTGATTTGCCGCGTTACCCGACGTTTGCCTTCGGCTCGAACTACCGAGTAATCCTCGGTAGTTGCTTTTTCTTCCAGCTCGGCTTCGGCATAGATGTTTCTCAGGTGCAGACCGATGTTGTCGGTGCTGGTGTCAAACAGGTGTGCCATCTGCGCTTGCGACAGCCATACGGTGTCGGTGTCGAAGCGGACTTCCACTTGGGTTTGCCCGTCTGCGCTTTGGTAGATTTCGATTGGGTTATTCATGCGCGTGATGTGTTTATGATTGAAGGAAGGCTACCTGAAAAACGGAGTGGCGGTTTCAGGTAGCCTTTCGCCTAATCGGCCAGCGGGGCGAGCATTTGGGCGAAAGCTTGCTCAAACTGGGCGAGGCCGTCTTGCTGGAGTTTGGCGGCCAAGGCTTCGAGGTCGATGCCGAGGGCGGCGACTTCGTCCAGAATCGGTTGTGCAGGCGCGGCGGGGCGGGAAAGGGCGTCGGCAGCGCGGCCGTGGTCGGTAAAGGCTTGCAGCACGGCATCGGGCAGGGTGTTGACGGTGTGCGGGGCGATCAGGTTGTCCACATACAGGGTGTCGGGGTAGGCAGGGTTTTTCACACCGGTGCTGGCCCAGAGCAGGCGGGCGGTGGGCTCGGCATCGCTTGGCTGGCCGAAGAATTGCTGCCAATCCTGATAGGCAGCTTGTGCCAGAGCCAGCGCGGTTTTGCCTTGCAGGTGCGGTGACAGCTGGGGATCGAGCGCAGTGTCGATACGGGAGATGAAAAAGCTGGCCACCAGCTGCGGCGCGGTCTGGCCGGCGCGTTGCGCCAAGCCTTGTTGGTAGGCTTGGTAGGCGCGCACGGTTTGGTCGCGGGAGAGCAGCAGGGTGAGGTTGATGTTGATGCCGTCGGCCACCAAGTCGGGCAGGGCGGCGAGGCCGGCATCGGTGGCGGGGATTTTAATCATGGCATTGGGGCGGCCAATCAAACCCCACAGGCGGCGCGCTTCGGCAATGGTGCCTTCGGTGTCGTGCGAAAGCGCAGGGTCGCACTCCAGGCTCACCAAGCCGCTGTTGCCTGCTGCCGCATATTGCGCGGCAAATACATCGCAGGCGGCCTGCACGTCGGCCACGGCCAGGGTTTCGTAGCGCGCCTTGGCAGAAAGCGGCTGCTGCTTTAATTGGGCAATTTCGGCTGTGTATAATGTGTCGCCGGCCAGTGCTTGACGGAAGATGGCCGGATTGGAGGTAACCCCGCTCACGCCGCTTTGCTGCAACTTAGCCAGCGTGCCGGAGCGCACGAGCGAACGGGAAAGGTTGTCGAGCCAAATTTGCTGGCCGAGCTGTTTGACTTCCTGCAAAATAGCCATATCTTGAGCCTCTGCTGAATGTGTAAATTTTGGAAATTACCTGATTCCGGCGGCCGCCGCAAGCCGGAATGAAGAAAGAAGAATGATGAGTGAACAACAATATCTCGCCCACGCCCGCGAAGTGCTGGCGATAGAAGCCGATGCGTTGCGTGCCCTGTCAGACTCGTTGGACGGCAGTTTTTCCAGCGCCTGCGAAGCCGTGCTGGCCTGCGAAGGCCGCGTGGTGGTGAGCGGCATCGGCAAGAGCGGGCACATCGGGCGCAAAATCGCCGCCACGCTGGCCTCTACCGGCACGCCCGCCTTTTTTGTGCATCCGGCCGAAGCCGCGCACGGCGATTTGGGCATGATTGTGGACGGCGACGTGGTGCTGGCCATTTCCAACTCCGGCGAGAGCGACGAAATCGCCGTGATCCTGCCGGCGCTCAAGCGCAAAAACATCACGTTAATCGGTATGACCGGCCGCCCCGAATCCACGCTGGCGCGCCATGCCGACATCCACCTCACCGTGGCCGTGCCGCAGGAAGCCTGTCCACTCGGCCTCGCGCCCACCAGCAGCACCACCGCCGCGCTGGCCTTGGGCGACGCGCTGGCCGTGGCGCTGCTGCGTGCCCGCGCCTTCACGAGAGACGATTTTGCGCTGAGCCACCCCGCCGGCAGCCTGGGCAAACGCCTGCTGCTGCAAGTAGCCGACGTGATGCACACGGGCGACGAACTGCCCGTGGTGCGCCCGGATACGCCTTTTGCCGACCTGATTGTGTGCATGAGCGAAAAAGGCTTGGGCATGGTGGCCGTGGCCGACGAGGCAGGCTACCTGAAAGGCATTTTTACCGACGGCGATTTGCGCCGCCTGTTCCAGCAGCAGCGCGACTTCTCCGGGCTCACCGCCCAAGCCGTGATGGGCGCGCATCCGAAAACCATCACGCCGAACCGCCTGGCCACCGAGGCGCTGAAAACCATGCAGCAAAACCGCGTAAACGGCTTGCCGGTGTGCGATGAGGCGGGCAGGCTGTTGGGCGCGTTGAATATGCACGATTTGCTCAAAGCGCGGATTGTGTAGGCGCGCCGGGTGGTTGCCATAAAGGCTACCTGAAAACCGAAGCTAAGTTTTCAGGTAGCCTTTATCTTTGGAAAAATCAGATGAAACAACAAACTATTTCTTATGCCGCGCCGCTGTTGATGTTGGGCTGCGTGGTGTTCGGGCTAGGCAGCCTGATTGTGAAATTTGTGCAGGTGGGCTCGTATGCGGTGGCGTTTTGGCGGCTGGCGGTGGCGGCAGTGGTGTTTTGGCTGCTGATGCGCCATTTCGGACAGAAGCTGCCGCAGAGCCGCCGGGCGTTGCGCTTTGCCGCGTTGGCGGGGGTGTTCCTGGCTGTCGATTTGGCGCTTTGGCACGAGAGCATCCATGCGGTGGGGCCGGGCATTTCCACGCTGCTCAACAGCTTGCAGATTTTCTTCTTGTCGGCCATCGGTGTGATTTTTTACGGTGAACGCTTGGGTAAGTTGCAGCTGGTAAGCCTGCTGCTGGCAGTGGCCGGGGTGGCGCTTATCGGCAGCCCGGAGTTCGGGCACAACGGCAAGGCGGTGTGGGGGTTTGTGAGCGGTACGGCTTCGGGGGCGATGCTGGCGCTGTCGATGGTGTTTGTGCGCAAAACGCATGAGGCGGAGCGGGTAGCGCTGTTTCCGATGATGATGGTGCTCAGCGCGGGCGGGGCGTTGGCATTGGTGGTGCCGGCATTATTGTTCGACAGCGGGGCGCTGTATCCGGCCAGCTGGCGCGATGTGGGGCTGGTGCTGGTGTATGGCGTGGTGATGCAGTGTTTTGCTTGGGGTTTGATTGCTTATGCGATTCCGCTGCTGTCGCTCTCGCTCACCGGGCTGCTGTTGCTTTCCGAGCCGGTGGCGGCGCTGTTGATTGATTATTTTCTGCTGAGCAAGCCGATTAACGGTTGGCAGTGGATCGGTGCGGCGCTGACTTTGGCGGCGATTTATTTGGGTTCGCTGAAGAAAAACACGGCTTGAGGCTACTTGAAAATGAAGGTGGCGTGTTTCTGCGAAGTAAAACCTACTTGGCCAATTAAAGCCATATTCCTGCCAATGCGTGGCATTTGGTTTTCAGGTAGCCTTGTTTTATAGCGTATGTGTGGTGTTTTATTGCTTGTGTTTCTGTTTTGGATAAATAAAATTGCTGATATTTGGCGATATGGTGCTTGACCGAACGGGGGCGATTCTTTACGATTGCTTGCAAAATCGTTGTTGATGTAAGTTGCGGCGGCCGCTGAGCTTTGGCAAATGGCCGCCATTCACATTTTAAGAGGTATTCAAACGTGTCTAATCCGCAAAATCCCAAGCGCGAAACCTTCTCCAGCCGGCGGGCGTTTATGTTTGCCGCCATCGGCTCGGCGGTGGGTTTGGGCAATATCTGGCGCTTTCCCTATGTGGCGTATAAAAACGGCGGCGGGGCATTTATCCTGCCGTATTTGGTGGCGCTGCTCACGGCGGGCATCCCGCTTTTGTTTCTCGATTATGCAGTGGGCCACCGCTACCGCGGCTCGCCGCCTTTGGCTTTCCGCCGCCTCGACCGCCGGTTTGAAACCATCGGCTGGTGGAATGTGTTGGTAAACGTGCTCATCGGGCTTTACTACGCGGTGATTTTGGGCTGGGCGGCCAGCTACACCTATTATTCGCTCAATGCGGCCTGGGGTGCGAATCCTGCCGATTTCTTCTTTAAAGACTATTTGCAGATGGCTTCGGATGTGTCGGCGCAGATGCAGTTTGTGGCGCAGGTAACCGTGCCGCTGGTGCTGGTGTGGCTGGCTACGCTGCTGATTTTGGCCTTCGGCGTGCAAAAAGGCGTGGCGCGCGCGTCCACTTTCTTTATGCCGCTGTTGGTGGTGATGTTTGTGCTCTTGGTGGGGATTGCGCTGTTTTTGCCGGGCGCGGCCAAGGGTTTGGACGTATTGTTTACCCCGGATTGGAGCAAGCTGGCCAGCTCGGAAGTGTGGGTGGCGGCCTATGGGCAGATTTTCTTCTCGCTCTCGGTGTGCTTCGGCATCATGATTACTTATTCTTCCTACATGAAGCGTGATTCGGACTTAACCGGCACGGGCATGGTGGTGGCGTTTGCCAACAGCAGCTTCGAATTGCTGGCCGGTATCGGCGTGTTTGCCGCGCTGGGCTTTATTGCCACGGCCAACGGGCAGCAGGTGGGCGATGTGGCTGCCGGCGGCATCGGCCTAGCCTTTATCGCGTTTCCCACCATCATCAACCAGGCACCGGCTGGCGCGCTGATCGGCCTGCTGTTTTTCGGCTCGCTGGTGTTTGCCGGGCTCACTTCGCTGATTTCCGTGCTGGAAGTGGTGATTGCGGCGGTGCAGGACAAACTGAAAACCGGCCGCGTGGCTGCCACCTTGGTGGTTGGCGTGCCGATGATGACGGCTTCCGTGCTGTTGTTTGGCACCACCACCGGCCTGCCGGTGTTGGATGTGCTGGATAAATTTGTGAACACCTACGGCATCGTGGCCGCCGGCTTCCTGTATGTGTTGTGCGTGGTGTTGAGCCGCCATCTGGGCGTGCTCTCCCGCCATATCAACAAAACTTCCTCGCTGAAAGTGGGCAAAACCTGGCTGCTGTTTGTGGGCGCGGTAACGCCCCTGGTGTTGGGCACCATGCTCTTCACCGACACGCGCTCGCTGCTCACCGAAGGTTATGGCGGCTACCCGGCTTGGTTTGTGAACATCTACGGCTGGGGCACGGCTATCGGCGTGCTGGTGCTTGCCTTCCTGCTCTCCCTTCTGCCGTGGAAACACGAAGACAAACTGCAAGAAACCCCTGTTGAAACCGAAGGAGACGAACAATGAGCACGATTGCGATTGTGATGATGGTGGTGGCGCTGGTGGTGATCTGGGGCGGCTTGATTGTGTCGATCATGCGGCTGCCGGAAGACCACGGCAGCGGGCAGGAGTAAGCAGCCGATTGTGAACAAAGGCTACCTGAAAGTTTCAGGTAGCCTTTTTTTAGTTTTCAGGTAGCCTGATAAGCAGGGCAGGAACAGCACCGAAGTGGTAAAATCCAGCTTTCGGTTTTTAGTATGGAAACGGGCAAAAACGGCCCGCAATCAGGAAAGTTTGGCAGAGATGACAGAACAAACAACGCGCGAGAGCATGCAATATGACGTGGTAATCGTGGGCGCGGGCGTGGCCGGGCTGTCGGCGGCGATACGGCTCAAGCAGCTCGCGGCCGAGTCGGGCGGCGACATCAGCGTGTGCGTGGTGGAAAAAGGCTCGGAAGTGGGCGCGCATATTTTGTCGGGCGCAGTGTTCAACCCCAAGGCGCTGAACGAGCTGCTGCCCGATTGGCACGAGCGCGGTGCGCCGCTCAAGCAGCCGGTGGAAGGCGAGCGGCTGCTTTTCCTCACGCGCCAATCCGCGCTGCCGCTGCCCCTTCCGCCCAGCTTCCACAATCGAGGCAACTACATCATCAGCCTGGGGCTGCTGTGCCGTTGGCTGGCCGAGCAGGCCGAAGGTTTGGGCGTGGAGATTTACCCCGGCTTCGCCGCCGCCGAAGTGCTGTATCGGGCAGACGGCAGCGTGAAAGGCATCGCCACCGGCGATATGGGCATCGGCAAAGACGGCCGGCCCACCGACGCCTACCAGCCCGGCATGGAGCTGTGGGGGCGGCAGACGGTGTTTGCCGAAGGCTGCCGCGGTTCGCTCTCCGAACAGCTGATTGCCAAGTTCCAGTTAGACCGCCACAGCCAGCCGCAAACCTACGGCCTGGGCATCAAGGAGATTTGGGAAGTGCGGCCCGAACAGTCGCAGCCCGGCAAGGTGATGCACACCGTGGGCTGGCCGCTGGATACCCGCACCTACGGCGGCTCCTTCCTCTATCACTTGGCGGAAAATAAAGTGGCCGTCGGCTTCGTGGTGGGGCTGGACTATCAAAACCCCTATCTCTCGCCGTTTGAAGAGTTTCAACGGTTTAAAACCCACCCCGCTATCCGCCCCGTGTTTGAAGGCGGGCGGCGCATTGCCTACGGCGCGCGTGCGCTGGTTGAGGGCGGTTTGCAGAGCCTGCCCAAGCTCACTTTCCCCGGCGGCGTGCTGGTGGGCGATGCGGCGGGCTTCCTCAACGTGCCCAGCATCAAAGGCGCGCACACCGCCATGAAATCGGCCATGCTGGCCGCCGAAGCCGTGTTCGGCGTGCTGCAAAACGGTGCGGCGGAAGAGGAGGGCGCCGAAGCCGCAGCCTATGCCGAAGCCTTCCGCCAATCCTGGCTGCACGACGAACTCTACCGCGCCCGCAACATCCGCCCCGCCTTCAAATGGGGCTTCTGGCCGGCCATGGGGCTCAACGCGCTGGATGCGTATGTGTTCCGCGGCTGCGCCCCGTGGACCATCAGCCATCACGGCAGCGACCGCGAGAGCCTGAAGCCCGCCGCCGCGTGCCGCCCCATCGAATACCCCAAGCCGGACGGCCAAGTGTCGTTCGACCGCGCCAGCAGCGTGTATCTGGCCAACACCCACCACGAAGAAAACCAGCCGCCGCACCTGAAACTCGCCAGCGAACAGGCCGCCATCGAGGTGGGCTACCGCCGCTTCGCCGCGCCCGAAACGCGCTACTGCCCCGCCGGCGTGTATGAAATCGTGCAGGAAAACGGCCAGCCACGTTTGCAAATCCATGCAGCCGACTGCATCCACTGCAAAACCTGCGATATCAAAGACCCCGCCGCCAACATCACTTGGACCTGCCCCGAAGGCGGCGGCGGGCCGAACTACGGCGAGATGTAGCGGCGCTAGGTTTCAGGTAGCCTATTTTCAGGTAGCCTATCGGCATACGAAATGCCGGAAGGCTGCCCGAAACAGCAAACGGCAACACGTTTTAACCCGCATCCGTTTTTCAGGTAGCCCGGGCGCAAATGGGCTACCTGAAAACGGCTTATCTACTTTTCAGGTAGCCCCATGCAACTTCACCATACCCTCACCGAGCTTACCGCCATTGCCGCCCAACACGACCCGCACTTTCCGGCCAGCCTGCAGGCCGGCTTGAGCCGCGCGGATTTGCAGGCCAAACTCGATGCCGCCGGTTTCACCCACCGTCCGCCGCAGGAATGGTTTGCGCTCTACGGCTGGCACAACGGCAGCGTGCAGCCGGACAAACAGCCTTTGGACACACCGCTGTTCCATTACCATCTCTTCCTTCCCGTGGAAGCGGCGCTGGCCGAGTGGGCATGGCGCATGGAAACCAACTGCCACGAGCCGGATTTCCCCGTGTTCGAGCCGCAATTGCTGCCGGTGTTCGAATTTGAGGGCGAGTTTTACTGCATCGAATGCGGCGATACGGAGCAGCCCCACGCCCCGGTGTGGTTCGATTTCCACGGCGCCATCCTTTGCTACGACAGCCTGCACGCCATGCTTGAAGCCAAGCTGGAATGCCATCGGACGACGGGCATCTATGTGCGCGATGCCGACGGCTGGGAAGACTGCGCCGACGAAGCGGCCTGCGCGGCGGTGCTGCTGAAACACAACCCCTGCCGCGCGAAGGAATTGCGCGATTGCGCACACCCGTGAGCCCAGGCTACCTGAAAAACCGTATTCCCGAGAATACGGTTTTTTGTTTTGCCGCCAGCCCTGTTGACGCAAATTAATACTTTTTAGCTAGATATTTCATGACAAGAAATGGCTATAGTAGCCATGGGAACAGGTGACCTCGTTTCGGGCAGTTTCTTGCCCGGGCGGCGGCATCAGTTTGAAATCACCACAAACCAATTTTAGAGGATTAATAATGGGACAATATAAGAAATTATGGTTGTCGCTCATCGCAGTTTTGACGATAACCTTTTCAATATTGGGCTATTTGGGCGTGGAGGTATACCGTCAGGCACCTCCGTTCCCGGAAGCCTATGTATCGGCCGACGGCAAAACCGTAATCAGCAAAGACGACGTGCTGGCCGGCCAGTCTGCCTGGCAGAGTACCGGCGGTATGGAGCTGGGCTCGATTCTCGGCCACGGCGCTTACCAAGCCCCCGACTGGACGGCCGATTGGCTGCACCGCGAATTGGTGGCTTGGTTGAATATCCGTTCGCAAGAGCAGCACGGTAAGATGTTCGACGAGCTCAATGCCGACCAACAGGCTGCGCTGAAAGCTGCGCTCACGGAAGAATACCGCAACGGCAGCCGCATGGGCGCCGACGGCAAAGTGGTGTTGAGCAATACCCGCATCAAAGCCATCGAAGCGGTTGCCCCGTACTACATCAAGCTGTACGGCAACGACCCGTCTATGGAGAAAACCCGCGAACACTTCGCGATGAAAAACAACACGCTGCCGGATGAAACCCGCCGCCAGCGCCTGACCAACTTCTTCTTCTGGACGTCTTGGGCCGCCGCCACCAACCGCCCGAACCACGACGCCACCTACACCAACAACTGGCCGCACGAACCTTTGATCAACAACGTGCCGACCACGGAAAACGTGATGTGGTCTGTGGCCAGTATCGTGTTCCTGTTGGCCGGTATCGGCCTCTTGGTGTGGGGCTGGTCTTTCCTGCACAAACACGAAATCGAGCCGCAGCTGCCGGATACCGATCCGATCAGCAAAGTGCAGCTCACGCCTTCGCAACGCGCGCTGGGCAAATATGTGTTCCTCACCGTGGCGCTGTTTATCGTGCAGATTCTGCTCGGCGGCCTCACTGCGCACTACACCGTGGAAGGCCAGCGTTTCTTCGGCATTCCGTTGTCTGACTGGTTCCCCTATGCGTTGGTGCGCACTTGGCACTTGCAATCCGCCATCTTCTGGATTGCCACCGGCTTCCTCACTGCCGGCCTGTTCCTAGCCCCGGTGGTAAACGGCGGCAAAGACCCGAAATTCCAGGCACTCGGCGTGAACGCGCTGTTTGTGGCGCTGTTTATTGTGGTGGGCGGCTCTTACGGCGGCAACTTCCTGGCCTTGAGCCACGCCATGCCCGCACACCTGAATTTCTGGTTCGGCCACCAAGGCTACGAATACTTGGATTTGGGCCGCTTCTGGCAGATTCTGCTGATGGTCGGCCTTCTGCTGTGGCTGTTCCTGATGCTGCGCTGTACCGTGTCTGCGTTTAAAGACAAAAACGCCGATAAAAACCTGCTGGCCATTTTCGTGGCCTCCATGGTGGGCGTGGGCGTGTTCTACGCACCCGGCTTGCTCTACGGCGAGCACGACAGCCTTACCGTGATGGACTACTGGCGTTGGTGGGTGGTGCATCTGTGGGTGGAAGGCTTCTTTGAAGTGTTCGCCACCGTGGCACTGGCCTTCATTTTCTACAACTTGGGTTTGGTAAGCCGCAAATCGGCTACTGTGGCCTCATTGGTTGCCGCTTCGCTGTTTATGGTTGGCGGTGTGCCCGGCACGTTCCACCACCTGTATTTTGCCGGTACCACCACGCCGATTATGGCCGTGGGCGCCTCCTTCTCCGCTTTAGAAGTGGTGCCGCTGATTTTGCTGGGCAAGGAAGCGCATGAACATTGGGCCTACCAGCACGCCACCCCGTGGATGAAGCGCCTGCGCTGGCCGCTGATGTGTTTCGTGGCCGTGGCTTTCTGGAATATGATCGGTGCCGGTGTATTCGGCTTCCTGATCAACCCGCCGATTTCCCTGTTCTACCTGCAAGGACTGAATACCACTGCCGTGCACGCCCATGCCGCGCTGTTCGGTGTATACGGCTTCCTCGCCTTGGGCTTTGTGCTGCTGGTAGCACGCTACCTGAAACCGGATTATGAGTTTGAAGAAAAACTGATGAGCTACGGCTTCTGGATGCTGAACCTCGGCCTGGTGGGCATGATCGCCACCAGCCTGCTGCCTGCCGGTGTGATTCAAATCTATGCTGCTATTCACGACGGTTTGTGGATGGCCCGCAGCGAAGGCTTTATGCAGCAGGATTCGCTGGTGATGCTGCGCTGGATTCGTACCATTTCCGACTTGGTATTTATCGCCGGCGGCTGCTGTGTGGCCTGGCAGGCAACTAAAATCGTGTTCAGCAAAGGCACCGGCAAGAAAACTGCCTAATATGCCGCAGCTTGAACCTTGATTGAAGAGAAGGCTACCTGAAAAATGTTTCAGGTAGCCTTTCTTGCAGGAAAGCTTGCACGGTATGTAGCGTGTGTGCCACGGGCACACACGCTGTTTCAGGTAGCCTGTTGATCAGGCAGGGTGTAGGTTGGGTTAGTAACCCTAACATTTCACTTTAATTTGTTGGGTTACGCCTGCGGCTAACCCAACCTACTTTGCTGACCTACGGCTGCTGCTGATTGGGGAAATGCAGTAGCTTCGGGCTGTCTGGGTGCACTTGCCTTTCAAAAATGCAGGCTCGGCCGCTATAGAAATCGGGGTTGAATAAGTCGATACCGAAATGGCCGCAATAGCGTTCCACCATTTCCGGGGTAAGCCGGTCTTTGATGCGCCGGGCTTGGTATTGTTCTAACTCTTCAAATGGGAAGGGCTCGCCCCATTCTTCAAATTCCCAGCGGCTTTCACGGTGTGCTAATACATATCGGCCGGGAATTTTATAGTAGTAGTCGGTTGGCGTACCTATTTTTTCGGCGCGAGTGCCATCCATATAAATAAACTGGGTTGAACCTGGTTGGTCGTTGGGAATATCTTTTACCATCACTACTGATACTTCACGAATTCCAAGTGTTTTGCACAAATAACGGGGATCGGAGTTAAGGTCAGTTCCCTGCATGCCGTTATCCACATAAACGCACCATGGGGACTGGGTTTCGGAAATCATTGCTTTGGAGGAATGTAGCGTCAGCGGCAGCAGGCTGTTCAATCTTTGCTCCCATGTGCCGCCAATCTCAATCTTTTGTACAGGCACTTCACGATATTTATCCCGTTTACGCTCCCACTGGGCTATACAGTCAACCAGCTTGTCATAGGGAATTTCCAAAAAGGCCATGATATTGGTGGTGGGGGCGTAACGGTGGAGGAAGAAATCGGGATCGCGCATGGTTTTGCCTTAGTTGTTGTGGGGCATAGGGCTACCTGAAAAATGTTTCAGGTAGCCTTTTTGTCTTCCGGCTGTGTGGTGCTGTTTTGTGCGGCTTCGTCCAAATCTTTGAGCCAGGATAATTTTTCGGCGATTTTGGCTTCGAGGCCGCGTGGCACGGGTTGGTAGAAATCGGGCTCGGCCAGGCCTTCGGGCATATAGGTTTCGCCGGCGGCGTAGGCGTGCGGTTCGTCGTGGGCGTAGCGGTAGGCGCGGCCGTAGCCGAGCTCTTGCATGAGCTTGGTGGGGGCGTTGCGCAGGTGGGGCGGCACTTCGGCGCTGCCGTGTTGCTTCACGAATTGGCGCATTTGGTTGTAGGCGGTGTAGCCGGCGTTGGATTTGGCGGCGGCGGCCAGGTAGAGTACGGTTTGGGCGAGGGCGAGCTCGCCTTCGGGGGAGCCGAGGCGTTCGTAGGTGTGGGCGGCCTCGTTGGCGATGGTGAGGGCGCGGGGGTCGGCCAGGCCGATGTCTTCCCAGGCCATCCGGACGATGCGGCGGGCAAGGTAGCGGGGGTCGGCGCCGCCGTCGAGCATGCGGCAGAGCCAGTAGAGGGCGGCGTTGGGGTGGGAGCCGCGCACGGATTTGTGCAGGGCGGAGATTTGGTTGTAGAAGCTTTCGCCGCCTTTGTCGAAACGACGGATTTGGCTGCCGAGGCTGTCGGCCAGAAAATCGGCGTTGAGCCGGCTGATGCGGCGGGTGGCGGCGGCGCGCAGGAGCTGTTCGAGCAGGTTTAGCAGGCGGCGGGCGTCGCCGTCGGCGGTTTGGATGAGCAGTTTTTGCGCGTCTTCTTCGAGGCTGAAGCTACGGTATTCGGGCAGGGCGAACACTTTGGCGGTGAGCTGGGCGAGTTCGTCTGTGGAAAGGGCTTGCAACACGTAAACTTGGGCGCGGCTGAGTAGGGCGGGATTGACTTCGAAGGAGGGGTTTTCGGTGGTGGCGCCGATGAAGGTGAGCAGGCCGCTTTCCACATAGGGCAGGAAGGCGTCTTGCTGGGCTTTGTTGAAGCGGTGGACTTCATCGACAAACAAAATGGTGGCGCGGCCTTGCTGGAGGGCGATTTCGGCTTTGTTGACGGCTTCACGGATGTCTTTCACGCCGGAAAATACGGCGGATACGGGCAGGAATTGGGCGTTGAAGCTCTGCGCGAGGATGCGGGCGAGGGTGGTTTTGCCTACGCCGGGCGGCCCCCACAGCAGCATGGAGTGAGGCTGCCCGCCTTCCACGGCCACGCGCAGGGGTTTGCCCGTGCCGATCAGGTGCTGCTGGCCGACTACGTCGTCGAGCGTGTGCGGGCGCAGGCGTTCGGCCAGGGGGGCGGCGGGGGTTTGGGCAAAGAGGTCGTTGGACATGGCAGGCTACCTGAAAAGTGGTAAGGCGTTGGAGTGGATTTTATAGCAAATTCTGTGCGGCGGCTTCAGGGGGAAGGGGCGGGTTGTGGTATGATGCGGCGCGATGGGTTTCAGGTAGCCTTAAGCGCATTGGCTGCGGATAATGAAAGGCTACCTGAAAGCTGTGTTTCCAATTTTCTGAAAATAGCCCGGCACGGGCTGTTTTTAACGTTTGACTGATTTTCTCCGTATGCGATTCCGTTTTGATTTTGCGGTGCTGTATGCCTTGCTGGCACTGAATGTGCTGGTGTTTGTGCTGATGCAGCTGCCGGGTTTTGAATTTTTGCAGCTGGCCGGCCCGTTGTGGCCGCTTGAGCATCCGCGCTACCAATATTGGCAGTGGCTGAGCCATATGTTTTTGCACGCGAATTTCACGCATCTGCTGTTTAATATGGTGGTGTTGTGTTCGTTTGCTCCGATGTTGCTGCTGCGTTTCGGCCAGCGGCGCTTTTTGCTGCTGTATTTGCTGTGCGGCTTGGCCGGGGCGTTGCTTTATACGGGCTGGAACGAATACCTGATTGCCAACGGCGTGCGCAATGTGGCCGAGCAAATCGGGCTGGACGAAGCTACAGTACGCTCGGCGCTGCTCTCCGGCGGCCTGCCCAATGTGCCCGACGGCTTGGCGATGGCGTTTTATACCCACCTGCTGGGCGCATCGGGCGCGGTATTCGGTGTGCTCGCGGCGTTTGCGCTGTGCTTCCCGGATGCGCCGCTCACGGTGATGTTTTTGCCGATGCGGATTAAGGCGAAATATTTGGTGCCGGTGGCGGTGGGGTATGAGCTGTTTGCCCAGTTCGGCGGGGTATCGCTGTTTGGCGACAACATCGCGCATCTGGCGCACGTGGGCGGCGCGGTGTGCGGCGCGCTGTTAGCCTGGTATTGGCTCAGTCGCCGCGAGCCGGTGTCGTTTACCGATTCCGGTGCTTCGGATTTCAGGTAGCTTTTTTATACAAATCATTATTCCAACGGTGTTTTTATGAAATACATCAGCACGCGCGGGCAAACCGCGCCCAAATCTTTCAGCGAAGTTTTGCTTATGGGCCTCGCGCCCGATGGCGGCCTGATGCTGTCGGAGCGTTATCCGCAGGTGGATGCAGCCACGTTGCAACGCTGGCGAAATTTGAGCTACGCCGAATTGGCTTTTGAAATCATGAGCCTGTTTATCGACGATATTCCGGCAGCCGATTTGCGCCGCCTGGTGGGCAACACCTACACCGAAGCCGTGTTCGGCACGCGCGAAATCACCCCGGTGCGTACCCTCTCCGACGGCATCAAAATCCAAGCCCTGTCCAACGGCCCTACGCTGGCCTTCAAAGACATGGCCATGCAGTTTCTCGGCCATGCGTTTGAATATGTGCTGGCGCGCGAAGGCAAACGCCTGAATATCATCGGCGCCACCAGCGGCGACACCGGCTCTGCCGCCGAATATGCCCTGCGCGGCAAGGCCGGTATTCATGTGTTTATGCTGTCGCCGCACGGCAAAATGAGCGCCTTCCAGCGGGCGCAAATGTATAGCCTGGCCGATGCCAACATCCACAATATCGCCATCGAAGGCATGTTTGACGACTGCCAAGACATTGTAAAAGCGTTGCAAAACGATGCCGCCTTCAAGCAGCAATACAGCATCGGCACGGTAAACTCCATCAACTGGGGGCGCATCGTGGCGCAGGTGGTGTATTACTTTGCCGGCTATTTCCGCGCCACCGCAAGCAATGGCGAAGAAGTGAGCTTCTGCGTGCCCAGCGGCAATTTCGGCAATGTTTGCGCCGGGCATATCGCCAAACAGATGGGCTTGCCTATCCGCCGCCTGATGGTGGCCACCAACGAAAACGATGTGCTGGACGAGTTCTTCCGCACCGGCCGCTACCGCCCGCGCAGCGCCGCTAAAACCTACGTTACTTCCAGCCCGTCGATGGATATTTCCAAAGCCTCCAATTTCGAGCGTTTTGTGTTTGATTTATTGGGGCGGGACAGCGTTCAGGTAGCCTCTTTGTGGCAGCAGGTGGCCTCGGGCGAAGGTTTCGATTTATCCGCCGAACTGCCGCGCATCCGCGACACCTTCGGCTTTGTGTCCGGCTCCAGCCGCCATGCCGACCGCCTAGACACCATCCGAGCCGTGCACGCCAGCGATGGCGAATGGCTTGACCCGCACACCGCCGACGGCGTGAAAGTGGCGCGCGAATTGCGCGAGGAGGGCGAAACCGTCGTTTGCCTGGAAACCGCGCTGGCAGCCAAGTTTGCCGAGACCATCAGCGAAGCCGCCGGGCATGAGGTACATCCGCCGCGCCCCGCCGCGCTGGCTGGGTTGGAAAACCTGCCGCAACACGTTACCGTGCTGCCTAACAGTGCGGCTGCAGTGAAAAGCTTGATTGAACAGGCCTTGGCTTAATTGGTCGGCAATAAACAGGCTGAAGGCTACCTGAAAAATTTCAGGTAGCCTTCATATAGTGGATTAACTTTAAACCAGTACGGCGTTGGCTCGCCTTGCCGTACTATCTGTACTGTCTGCGGCTTCGCCGCCTTGTCCTGATTTTTGTTAATCCACTATACCATTCGTTTTTATCAAACGCTTCAGCCTGCGCGGCATTTCGCCGACGCTTCGGCCACTGCCTGGGTAAGCTGTTGCGGCGATACTTCGCCCAGCAGGGTTTTGCGGTAGTTGCCGCAGGCCGGGGCGCGGATGACGGTGAAGGGCAGGGCACCGGTTGGGTTGCCCAAGCCGTGCATCCAGGCGGTGCTGTCATTGCCGGTGTAGCGCAGAATCGGGTAGCGCACCGGCACGCTTTGCAAAAAGCGGCTCACATCGGCAGGCTTATCCAGCGCTACACCCGCCATATCCACGCGCACGCCGCGCCGCTGCCGTTTTTCCGCGGCATACCACTGCGAAAGCGCCGGCATTTCGCGTCGGCACGGCACACACCATGTCGCCCATACGTTCACCACCTGCACCCGCTTCTGCGCGCCGGTGTCGAGCGAAGCAGGGCGGTTGTCCGCATGGTTCACCAAATCCGCGGCATACAGCGGGGCAGCGGCCAGCAGGGCGGCCAATCCAACATATTTTTTCAAAACAGGCTTCCAAATTGTGAAAACAAGGGCGTTTATTGTACGATATAGCGGCTTGGAATAGAAACGGCCGGTGACTGATGCGGCTATTTCTTCCGGCAGGGCGGGCTGGTTTTGCCATACTTTATGCGTATGCGCCGTCTGCGGCTGCATCGCCGCTTTATGATTTTTGTTAGCCCGCTATCATCGCATCAGCTATAGTGGATTAACAAAAATCAGGACAAGGCGGCGAAGCCGCAGACAGTACAAATAGTACGGCAAGGCGAGCCAACGCTGTACTGGTTTAAATTTAATTCACTATATTTTGGCCGCCAAGCCGCTGTTTAAATCATCATTTCCCCGCGAGTATCCCATGAGCGAAACCGTTTTGCTGTATCACAACCCGAATTGTTCCAAATCCCGCGCCGCCTTGGAGTGGTTGCAACATCAGCCGGGCGTGGCCGTACAAACGCTGGATTACCGCGCCAACCCGCCTTCCGAAG
>CAUPYH010000005.1:0-40428 GCA_963515595.1 uncultured Eikenella sp.
TGATTTGAGTTTTGGTATTTTTGCCCGACGGGGTGAAAAATACAGTTGCTACGCTGGGATTGGAGGTTTTGTGCGGGCTACGGCTTGCTATTCTGATAGTAGAAAACTTGTTATTAAAACATCTATATTATCAATTAATGTAATAGGAACTATCACTGTATACAGTAAATTTTCATCAAATGAACTATTAAAATCATATATAGCATCATAATTATCATCTACAATAATTTTTATAATTTTCTTTTCATTGGGAGCTCGTGCTGAAAAAATGGGATTCCCATCCATAAATGACGTGCCATCAGAATACGTAGTTTTGAAGTATGGAAAAATCCATTTTTCTCTATTGATTGAATTTATATTAAGTAATTTTACAAATATATTTTCAATATACTGTTCTAATTTACTATATTCATCAATATTCTCATACCATTTTTCATATTTATTCATCATGTTTAAACTTTCTAATTGTACTGTCTGCGGCTCGCCGCCTTGTCCTGATTTTTGTTAATCCACTATAGACTTTTTGGCGTTCTCTGATAATCGGCGAACAAAAACGGCATCCCCAATCAGATGCCGTTTGCTCATGCCCGGGCAGGCTATTTCAGGAAGTTCACGAAGCCGGCCAGAATCAGCGCGTTGATGATGTCCACGAAGAACGCGCCCACCAGCGGCACAATCAGGAAGGCCTTGTGCGAAGAACCGAAGCGCTCGGTAATGGACTGCATATTGGCTACGGCGGTGGGGGTGGCGCCGAGGCCGAAGCCGCAGTGGCCGGCGGCCAGCACGGTGGCATCGTAGTCGCGGCCCATGAATACGTAGGTAACGTAGGTAGCATACAGAATCATCACTACGGTTTGAATCAGCAGGATGATGGTTACCTTCCCTGCCAAGTCAGTCAACTGCCACAGTTGCAGGTTCAACAGGGCCATGGCCAGGAAGAGCGAGAGCGAGGCGTTGCCGAACACGTCGATGGCGCGGTCGAACATATTGAATTTAAACGCGCTCACCAATACGTTGCGCAACACCACGCCGCCAAACAGCGCCCATACGAATTTGGGCAGGTCGAACAGGTATTGTTTGTCGATACCGTCCATCACTTCGGCAAATGAGAGGCAGGCGGCAAACATGGCCAGGGTTTCGATAGCCGAAGTGGCGGTGATCAAGCGGGTTTGTTCAGCACGCTCGAACATATTGTCGGTGCTGTCGTGAGCCTGGTCATCTGCCGAAACAGTAGAGTCCAAAGGCTTACGCCCCATTTTATTGATGAGGCGGCGTGCCACCGGACCACCGATGATGCCGCCGGCCACTAGGCCGAAGGTGGCTGAAGCCATGCCCAATTCGGCAGCGGCAGGCACACCGTATTTGATTAAGTCGGGCGCCCAGCCGGCTGCCGTGCCGTGGCCGCCGGTGAGGGTGATGGAGCCGGTGATCAGGCCAGTCATCGGGTGCAGGCCGAACACGCTGGCCAAACCCACGCCGATAATGTTTTGCACAAAGATAAATGCGCCCACGATAGCGGTGAACACCACCAGCGGAATACCGCCGGCTTTCAGGCGGGAGAAATCCGCGCTCAGGCCGATGGAGGTAAAGAAAATCAGCATAAATGCGTCTTGCAGCGGTTTTTGAAACTGGAAGCCGATGCCCGTGACCGCATGCAGGCTAAACAGGCAGATAGCCGCCACCAGGCCGCCCGCCACCGGCTCGGGAATGTTGAAATCCCGCAAAAACTTGATTTTGTTAACCATCAGTTTACCCAATAGCAGCACTAGGGTGGCTGCAATCAGGGTGTAGTAGCTGTTCACTTCTATCATGGCTTTATTCCTATTGAAAATAGAGAAATAATTAAATGCAGGCCTGTTGTCCGCCAACAGGCCTCGGACAAATATTAGGATAGCGGTTAAAAATTGTCAAAGACTATGGATTATTTTTTACAATAGGCAGAGGCTACCTGAAAAACGGCAGGGAGGCTGTAATGTTTGATAGTTATGGGGTTTTAACTCTTTTGGCGCTGTATAGTGAATTAACAAAAACCAGTACAGCGTTGCCTCGCCTTGCCGTACTATCTGCACTGTCTGTGGCTCGTCGCCTTGTCCTGATTTAAACTTAATCCACTATATTTAGGGGGGGATTTTTGGTATGGCAAAGGGTTGGGTGGATATCTGCCGCTTGTTTTGGCGTGGCTTGGCGCCATGATATGGCCAATCAAAAGGCTACCTGAAAAACTTTCAGGTAGCCTTTTAGTATGCTGCAGCCGGGCAGGAAAGCTCATTGCCGACCCTGCTGTTTCAGTCAGCGTAATACACTTGGCAATGCACGTTTGCCCGATGCAGCAGCAGGCTGATGGGACGATCACTCGAGGGCGTAGCAATGGCCTGTTCCAGCATGGCGCGCTTGTCTGCGCCCTGAATCGATAAAAACAGCTGCGGCACGGCGACGAGTGCGTTCAGGCTCATGCCGATGCGTTCGTGTGCGGCGGTAATCGGGCTGGTGTGCACCAGTTGGCTGCGGCATTCGGGCGACACGGCCGCGGCCAGCTGTGGGGCTTGCGGGAACAGCGAGGCGGTATGGCCGTCTGCACCCATGCCGAGCACGGCGATGTCGGGCGTGGGAAAGGCAGCCTCGGCTTCGGCCAAGGCAGCGGCAGGATCGGACACATCGGTTTGTTCGCCCACCAGCGGCAGGAAGCGGGCGGCTGCGGCGGCGTGTTGCAGCAGGTGGCGGCGCACCAGCGCGGCGTTGCTGTCGGCGTGTTGTGGCGGCACGAGTCGCTCGTCCACCAGGGTGATGGTGATGCGTGGCCAATCCAGTTTTTGCTGCGCCAGGGATTCAAAAAACGCCACGGGCGAGCGGCCGCCGGATACGGCCAACACGGCACGGCCTTGCGTGTGCAGGCAATCGCGCAGGCAGTTGGCTACGGCTTCGGCCAGTGCGGCAGCTTGGGCAGCGGGAGTGGGGAAGGTGTGCCAAGTGAGGGATGGAGGCATAAAAGATTTTCCAGTGGTTAAGTGCAAAATTTCAGGTAGCCTAAGGCTACCTGAAAGGGGGATACGGCTTGATTTAGGTCTCGTTAAGAGGCAATAAAAAGCAAGATAAAGATACAAACATACAACGCGACGATGCCGAGGATACCGAGCAATATGGGCTTGCCCCATGAGCGACGTGGATAGTTTGAGCCATATCGTTCTTTCACTAAGGCCACTTGCTTGCGCCCTACGGCGCCGTACCAGGCACCGAGTGCAGCAATACCGACAAAGTTGGCTTTTATTCCGGAGAAAATAGCGAGGAGGATCGCGATCACCAGTACGGCCAGCGTGCCCCACATAAAGCCCTTATTCAGCTTTTCCAGTTCGGCATCGCCCATGGCGCGGGCGTTGAACATATGCAGCGCGGCGCCGAAAATAGGGGAAAACAGCAGCGACCAGCAGGCAGCTGCGTTCGGGTTCCATAAGGCAGGGGCTTCTTGGCCAGTGCCTGAACCGAAGTCGTTACTTTGCGGGGGGAGGTAGCGTTCGTCAGAACTCATGCTGGTTCTCCTTTGGGGTTAAGTATGTAAATTAGTCAAAATTATATCTTGGGATGAATGGTGGTTACCATAGAGGCTACCTGAAAAATTCAGGTAGCTTTTGTTGTGTTTATCATTTCAGGCTTCGGTTACGAGGCTGCGGTCGTAGGTTTTTTCGCAGTAGTGGCATTTGAGTCGGGTTTGGTTGCTTAGGCGGCGTACGTAGAAGCGGCTGGCAACGGGTTCGCTGTGGCTGGCGCAGTTGGGGTTGGGGCAGCGGAATACTTCGCTGATGGTTTCGGGCAGCCTGAGCAACATTTTTTGTTCGACTTTGAAGTTGGTGATGAGGTTTACTGTGGCTTCGGGGGCGAACAGGGCGAGGCGGTTGGCGGTGGCTTCGTTGAGTTTGATACCGTTGATTTTGATGATGTCTTTGTGGCCGTGCCGTTTGCTGGGCAGATTGAAGCCGACGGTTACGGCGCAGCCTTCGTGCAGTAGTTTGAATTGGCGCAGGATGGTGAGGGCGAGGCCGGCGGGGATGTGGTCGATAACGGTGCCGTTTTCGATGGCTTCGACGCTGAGGCTTTTGTTGTCCATTTGGGTTTCCGAATTAGGTTGGATGGAATAAAGGCTACCTGAAATTTCAGGTAGCCTGCAAGAGCTGGGTTAGTTTTTCTGATACAGCCGCACGTAGTCGATCAAAGTGGTTTGGACGGGGAAGTTATCTGTGGGGCTGGGTGGATTCAAGTTCGGCTCCCATTCCACATATTCGTTTAGAATAAAATACCAAGGGCCTTTGGCTCGGAATACCTGATCCAGCATTTGGCGGTTGACGTTGAGCTTCGCAAAGTCTTCATCAGGCATGGTGGATGGGTAGCCGCCGGATTCATCGAACCGGGTGCGGTCAATCACATCCACCGTGGTGTTGTCGTCCACTGTGTAGTGGGAAACGGGGATGAGCTTGCCGTCGAGATAGTAACGCACTTTTTGACCGTCGAACTCAATCGCCCATACATGCCAATCGTATGCCAAGGACGCCGCCATGCCGCCGGGGCGGTGTTCTAGGCGATGTACGAAAAGGCGTGTGCGCCAAGAGTTTCTTTTGTGGCTGAAAAAGCAGCTGGCATGGGAGGAGGACCAGACATATGCCTGTGCGGAGGAGTACCACTCGAGAATATCAAGTTCGCCGTAGGGGTCGTTGGCAGCAGGGTTGCTGCCGCAATTTTGCAAGGTTTCGCTGTTGCGCATCCACAGTGCCGTGCGCATCCCTATCAAACCGTTCCAGTTAATTTTGGCGCGGATTTCGGCACGGAAGGGCTTGCGGGCGTCCACGATTTTGTCGGATTCTAGGCGACCGCTCGAATATTGGGGAATGGTGTTGGCCGGGCATACCCCTTGGGTTGCGTTGGTATCGGTTAGGGGGTCGCCTTCTTTGGCCACGCAGTGCCGGCGTGTGGTCAATTGCACGTAGTCGTTATTTACCAAACTTATATTCTTCGGGAGGTAAGACAGATAACTGCCTAAATGATTGGGTATCGTTTTCGCTTTCCAATCGTCCGGCAGGCGCCCGTCCTTAAATTCATAGCATTTGATGCTTTTCCATTGCCCAGATGCATCGGTGGCGCTTTCGCAACCGTTGGACAGCGGTGCCGGTGGGGGGGGGGTGGGATTGGCGGGGTTAGTAGGATTTGCAGGGTTAGCCGGATTTGCAGGCTTAGTCTGGTCTGTTTGCGGTTGTGATTGGGGTTGTTGTTTCATGGGGACGGACATTGTCGAAGATTGCCCAGAACCGGCACCGCTACCGAATTGGATGGAGGTTGCCGTTTGTCGGTCTCCACTTTGACTACCGCCGCCGCAGCCGGCAGATAGTACGCTCAAACACATCAGTGCCAAGATGGTTTTCGTATGCATCGTTTAATCCCTTTGTTTGATAATATTACCTATACTAATTAATAAGCTATGCATGTATGCTGGCTAAGTATGTTTTAGTTTTATTGAAACTGAGCTTTCAGGTAGCCTGCCCGGCTGCCGGGGTCAGATTATTTCGTTTAACACTAATGACAGCATGGCCATGCGTGCGAATACACCGTTTTTTGCTTGTTCAAAGTAGTAAGCATAAACCGTGCCATCCACGTTGGGATGGATTTCGTCGACGCGGGGCAGGGGGTGCAGTACGCGCAGGTTGGGTTTGGCCTGGGCGAGGGTGGCGGCTTCAAGGTTGAATTTGCCTTGGATTTTGGCGAATTCTTGTTCGTCGAAGCGTTCGCGCTGCACGCGGGTCATGTAGAGGATGTCGGCGTGGCGGGCGGCTTCTTCGAGGCTGGGCAGGATTTGGTAGCGGCAGCCGGCTGCGTCGAGCTCTTCGGTGATGTAGTCGGGCATGGCGAGGCTGGGCGGTGAGACGAAGATGAATTCGGCTTGGTGCCGTTTCATGGCTTGGGCGAGGGAGTGGACGGTGCGGCCGTATTTGAGGTCGCCGGTCATGGCGATAACGAGCTTGTCCAGCCGGCCTTGGGTTTCTTGGATGGTAACGAGGTCGAGCAGGGTTTGGCTGGGATGCTGGTTGGTGCCGTCGCCGGCGTTGATGACGGGCACGGCGGAGAATTCGGCAAGCACGCGGGCGGCGCCGTCTTTGGGGTGGCGGATGATGATGGCGTCGGTGTAACTGGAGATGATACGGGCGGTATCGGCCAGGGTTTCGCCTTTTTTGGCGCTGGTATTGGCGCCGTCGGAAAAGCCGATAACTTTGCCGCCGAGCCGCTGTACGGCGGTTTCGAAGGAGAGGCGGGTGCGGGTGGAGGGCTCGAAGAAGCAGGAGCCGATGAGCCGGCCTTCAAGCAGGTTGCGGCGCGGTTCGCGCTTGAGGCGCAGGGCGGTATCCAGCAGGCATTCGAGCTGTTCATTGCTCAGGTCGGGAATGGAGATGAGGTGCTGGCTGTAGAGTGGGTTGGGCATGGGTGGCTCCGGGCGGGTTGGCAAACGGGCGTATTATGCGCTGTTTGCCGGGAAGAGGCTACCTGAAAACGGTGGGGAGGCCTGGCTGTCATAGTGAATCAAAATAAGAATGCGACAGCGTTGGCTTATCTTGCTGCGCTGAGTGTACTGTCTGCGGCTCGCCGCCTTGTCCCGTTCTTAATATTTCAGGTAGCCTCTTTAAAATCGGCAATCAGGCTACCTGAAAAATTGGAGGAGCCGTTTCATTCCGTGGCAGTGAGTGTTTTCAGGTAGCCTTATGTTGGCGCAACAGGCTACCTGAAAACATGCTCTCTCCGCAGCCAAACAAATTTGCCGTCAAACGCCGCAATTCCGTTACAATATCGCCCGTTATCAATTTTTAGTTGGAGAGGCGCAATGGCTGAATTCCACATTGCCAAAACCGTGGCCGAAGGCCGCGATTTATTCTTGCTCGGCCAGATGGCCAACCGCCACGGCCTGATTGCCGGTGCTACCGGCACAGGCAAAACCGTTACCCTGCGCAAAATGGCCGAAGGCTTCAGCGCGCAAGGCATCCCCGTGTTTATGAGCGACGTGAAGGGCGATCTCTCCGGCATCGCCAACCCGGGCGACGGGCAGGGCAAGGTGGGCGAGCGCATGGCTCAATTCGGGCTGGATGCGGAAGGCTACCTGAAAGGCTGCCCGGTGCGCTTTTGGGATGTGTACGGCGAAACCGGTATTCCCGTGCGCGTAACCATTTCCGAAATGGGCCCTCTGCTGCTCTCCCGCCTGATGGGGCTGAACGACACGCAGGAAGGCCTGCTCAATCTGGTATTCAAAGCTGCCGACGACAAAGGCTGGCATCTGATCGATTTGAAAGACCTGCGCGGCATGCTGCAATACGTGGCTGAGCACGCCAAGGAATACCGCACTCAATACGGCAATGTTTCCGCCGCCAGCGTCGGCGCTATTCAGCGCCAGCTGTTGCAGCTGGAAAGCGAGGGCGGCGATGTGTTTTTCGGCGAGCCGGAGCTTAATCTGCAAGACTGGCTGCAAACCGAAGGCGGGCAGGGCGTAATCAATATCCTGAATGCCGAAAAACTGATGCGCTCACCGCGCCTCTATAGCGCGTTTTTGCTGTGGTTTTTGGCCGAACTGTTTGAAACCCTGCCCGAAGCCGGCGATTTGGACAAACCCAAATTCGTCATGTTCTTCGATGAGGCTCATTTGCTGTTCGACAACGCCGCCGACACCCTGCTCAAGCAAGTTGAGCAAGTGGTGCGCCTGATTCGTTCCAAAGGCGTGGGCGTTTATTTCGTTACCCAAAACCCACTCGATTTGCCCGACACCGTGCTCGGCCAGCTCGGCAACCGCGTGCAGCACGCCCTGCGCGCCTTTACCCCGCGCGATCAAAAAGCCGTGCGTGCCGCCGCCGAAACCTTCCGCAGCAATCCGAATTTGGATGTGGCGCAGGCGATTACCGAATTGGGCGTGGGCGAGGCGCTGGTGTCTTTCCTTGATGAAAAAGGCATGCCCGGAATCGTGGAGCGCGCCTTCATCTTGCCGCCGCAATCCCAGCTTGCCCCGCTTTCCGCCGCCGAACGCGACAGCCGTTTCCAAAACGACATCCTTTACCGCCACTACAAAGATGCGGTGGACAACTTCTCCGCCTACGAAGCCTTGCAGCAGCTGGAACAAGAGCAAGCCACTGCCGCTCAGGCAGAAGCCGAAGCCAAAGCGCAAAATGCCGCAACCGCATCTGCCCAAAAAGCTGAAAGCAACAAAGGCGGCGTGCTGGACGGTTTCCTCGGCGGCCTATTCGGCAGCCGCAAACGCGCCAACCAAGGCTTGGGCTACGATTTGGCCGATTCGCTCGGTAGCCAAGTGAACAAGCAGATCACCCGCAGCATTACCCGTAGCATCATGGGTGTGATCCGCAATGCGATAAAGTAAAGGCTACTTGAAAGCTGTAGCCGGGTTTGCTGCTAGAGGCAGAGACTCGGCAAGGCCAAAAGCAGATGCTTTATATATAGCCATTAAGAGGCTACCTGAAAACAGGCTAGGATAGTTTCAGGTAGCCTCGTTGTTTGGCTGGTTGATGCGGAGAGCCTCTCTGCTTCTGTGCGGAAAACAACATCTCCACCCGTAAACCACGAAAAGCTAAGGTATATTCCGCTGCTGCCATTGACCCGCTGCTTGCAAAAGAACTATAATTCCGCTCTTGTCGGCATGGTGTCGGCAAATATTTAACTCAACAGGACGAGAAAATATGCCAACTATTAACCAGTTAGTACGCAAGGGCCGCAAAAAGCCCGAGTACGTAAACAAGGTGCCCGCACTGGAAGCCTGCCCGCAAAAACGCGGCGTATGCACCCGTGTGTACACCACTACTCCGAAAAAACCGAACTCCGCTTTGCGTAAAGTGTGCAAAGTGCGCCTAACCAACGGATTTGAAGTGATTTCATATATCGGCGGTGAAGGCCACAACTTGCAAGAGCACAGCGTGGTGCTGATCCGCGGCGGTCGTGTGAAAGACTTGCCGGGTGTGCGCTACCACACTGTTCGTGGTTCTTTGGATACTGCCGGCGTGAAAGATCGCAAACAGGCACGCTCCAAATACGGTGCTAAACGCCCGAAATAATTTTTTAATACAGGCACGTCGGCCGTTATTGCTGATATAAGCCGGCCGAGTAAGTGAATGCTCCCCAATGGGCATTCGCGGGAATCATCCCAGCTGAATAGATTAAAGGAAATTGAAATGCCAAGACGTAGAGAAGTCCCCAAGCGCGACGTATTGCCGGATCCGAAGTTCGGCAGCGTTGAACTGACCAAGTTTATGAATGTCTTGATGGTTGACGGTAAAAAATCGGTTGCCGAGCGCATCGTGTATGGTGCTCTGGAGCAAATTGCCAAGAAAGTACAGGGCAAAGAAGCAATCGAAGTGTTTAACGAAGCCATCGACAATGCCAAACCCATCGTGGAAGTGAAAAGCCGCCGTGTTGGTGGTGCTAACTACCAGGTTCCTGTTGAGGTTCGTCCTTCCCGCCGTTTGGCCTTGGCAATGCGCTGGGTGCGCGATGCAGCCCGCAAGCGTGGCGAAAAATCCATGGATTTGCGCCTGGCCGGTGAGTTGATTGATGCCGCAGAAGGCCGTGGCGGTGCCATGAAAAAACGTGAAGAAGTACACCGCATGGCTGAAGCCAACAAAGCCTTCTCTCACTTCCGCTTCTAATTTTGAAAGGCGATTGAAATGGCTCGTAAAACCCCGATTAATTTGTACCGTAATATCGGTATTTCTGCCCACATTGATGCGGGTAAAACCACCACTACCGAACGTATCCTGTTCTACACCGGCTTGACCCATAAATTGGGCGAAGTGCATGACGGTGCGGCTACTACCGACTACATGGAACAAGAGCAAGAGCGTGGTATCACCATTACCTCTGCTGCCGTAACTTCCTATTGGTCTGGTATGGCGAAGCAGTTCCCTGAGCATCGCTTCAACATCATTGATACCCCCGGACACGTTGACTTCACCGTAGAGGTGGAGCGTTCTATGCGTGTATTGGACGGCGCGGTAATGGTTTACTGTGCGGTAGGTGGTGTTCAGCCTCAGTCTGAAACTGTGTGGCGCCAAGCCAACAAATACCAAGTTCCGCGCTTGGCATTCGTAAACAAAATGGACCGTCAAGGTGCCAACTTCTTCCGCGTAGTTGAGCAGATGAAAACCCGTCTGCGCGCCAATCCTGTGCCGATCGTGATTCCGGTTGGTGCCGAGGATAAATTCGAAGGCGTGGTGGACTTGCTGAAGATGAAAGCTATTATTTGGAATGAAGCCGACAAAGGCGTAACTTTCGAATATGACGATATCCCGACTGATTTGGTTCCGACTGCTGAAGAGTGGCGTCAGAATATGATCGAAGCCGCCGCCGAAGCCAGCGAAGAGCTGATGGACAAATACTTGGGCGGTGAAGAGCTGTCTGAAGAAGAAATCGTTGGCGCGCTGCGTCAGCGTACGTTGGCCGGTGAAATCCAGCCGATGTTGTGCGGTTCTGCATTTAAAAATAAAGGTGTTCAACGCATGTTGGATGCCGTGGTTGAACTGCTGCCTGCTCCGACCGACATTCCTCCGGTTCAAGGTGTTAACCCTGATACCGAAGAAGCCGACAGCCGCCAAGCCAGCGATGACGAGAAATTCTCCGCTTTGGCTTTCAAAATGCTGAATGATAAATACGTTGGTCAGTTGACCTTTATCCGTGTTTACTCCGGCGTGGTGAAATCTGGCGACACTGTACTGAACTCTGTTAAAGGCACTCGTGAGCGTATCGGCCGTTTGGTGCAGATGACAGCTGCTGATCGTACTGAGATTGAAGAGGTACGTGCTGGCGATATCGCTGCTGCTATTGGTTTGAAAGACGTAACTACTGGTGAAACTCTGTGTGCAGAAAATGCCCCGATTATCTTGGAACGCATGGAATTCCCCGAGCCGGTAATCCACATTGCCGTTGAGCCGAAAACTAAGGCCGACCAAGAGAAAATGGGTATCGCTCTGAACCGTTTGGCTAAAGAAGACCCTTCTTTCCGCGTGCGTACTGATGAAGAGTCTGGCCAAACCATTATTTCCGGTATGGGCGAGCTGCACTTGGAAATTATCGTGGACCGCATGAAGCGTGAGTTTGGTGTGGAAGCTAATGTGGGTGCGCCGCAGGTAGCCTACCGCGAAACCATCCGCAAAGAAGTGGAATCCGAAGCCAAACACGTTAAACAGTCTGGTGGTAAAGGTCAGTATGGTCATGTTGTGATCAAAATGGAACCGATGGAGCCGGGTGGTGCGGGCTATGAATTTATCGATGAAATTAAAGGTGGTGTGATTCCGCGCGAATTCATCCCGTCTGTCGATAAAGGTATCCGCGACACTCTGCAAAACGGTATCGTAGCCGGTTATCCGGTGGTGGATGTCCGTGTCCGCCTGACTTTCGGTTCTTACCACGATGTGGACTCTTCGCAAATCGCGTTTGAATTGGCCGCTTCTATGGCATTCAAAGACGGTATGCGTAAAGCCTCTCCGGTGCTGCTGGAGCCGATTATGGCTGTAGAAGTAGAAACTCCGGAAGACTACATGGGTGATGTGATGGGCGACTTGAACCGTCGCCGTGGCATCGTATTGGGTATGGACGACGACGGTATCGGCGGTAAGAAAGTACGTGCTGAAGTACCGTTGGCTGAGATGTTCGGTTATTCAACTGACTTGCGTTCCGCTACTCAAGGTCGCGCCACCTACACCATGGAGTTCAAGAAATACGCAGAAGCTCCGGCTCATGTGGCAGAAAAAGTAGTAGCAGACCGCAAAGGTTAACTTTGCAATCTAGGCTGTTCTTTGAGATGGGCAGCCGTTTACAGGCTACCTGAAAACCATTTCAGGTGATGAAGCTAATTTTCAGGTAGCCTTTGTTCTTTTAATCGATCTTTATATGAAAAGGAATTAGCTCATGGCTAAGGAAAAATTTGAACGTAGCAAACCGCACGTAAACGTTGGCACCATTGGTCACGTTGACCATGGTAAGACCACTTTGACAGCAGCATTGACCACTATTTTGGCTGAGAAATTCGGTGGTCAGGCTAAAGCTTACGACCAGATTGACAATGCCCCGGAAGAAAAAGCCCGCGGTATTACCATTAACACCGCCCACGTAGAGTACGAAACCGAAGGTCGTCACTACGCTCACGTAGACTGTCCCGGTCACGCCGACTACGTAAAAAACATGATTACCGGTGCTGCCCAAATGGACGGCGCCATCTTGGTGGTGTCTGCTGCTGACGGCCCTATGCCTCAGACTCGCGAACACATCCTGTTGGCTCGTCAGGTAGGCGTACCCTACATCCTCGTATTCATGAACAAATGCGACATGGTAGACGATGCTGAGCTGCTTGAGTTGGTTGAGATGGAAATCCGCGACCTGCTCTCCAGCTATGACTTCCCTGGTGACGACTGCCCGATCGTACAAGGTTCCGCCCTCAAAGCCCTCGAAGGCGATGCCGGTTACAAAGAAAAAATCTTCGAACTGGCTGCCGCTTTGGATAGCTACATCCCCACTCCTCAACGTGCCGTAGACAAACCCTTCCTGTTGCCGATCGAAGACGTATTCTCTATCTCCGGCCGTGGTACTGTGGTAACTGGTCGTGTAGAGCGCGGTATCATCAAAGTAGGCGAAGAGATCGAAATCGTTGGTCTGAAACCCACTCAGAAAACGACCTGTACTGGCGTAGAAATGTTCCGCAAGCTGCTGGACGAAGGTCAGGCCGGTGACAACGTAGGCGTACTGCTGCGCGGTACCAAACGTGAAGAAGTTGAGCGTGGTCAAGTGTTGGCCAAACCCGGTACCATCACTCCGCACACCAAATTTAAAGCCGAAGTATACGTATTGAGCAAAGAAGAAGGTGGTCGTCACACTCCATTCTTCGCTAACTACCGCCCGCAATTCTACTTCCGTACCACTGACGTAACTGGTGCTGTAGAGCTGGAATCTGGTGTGGAAATGGTTATGCCTGGTGAGAACGTAACCATCACCGTAGAACTGATTGCTCCGATCGCTATGGAAGAAGGTCTGCGCTTTGCGATTCGCGAAGGTGGCCGTACGGTGGGTGCCGGTGTGGTGGCTTCCGTGATCGCTTAAAGGTTAGAGGCCAGTAGCTCAATTGGTAGAGTATCGGTCTCCAAAACCGAGGGTTGGGGGTTCGAGACCCTCCTGGCCTGCCAAAAGAAAGACTAACCGGCCTGCCGGTTGGTCTTTTGTTTTATGCTGTTTTATAAAGAACTATGAAGTTTAGGGTGGTTGCAAATGAGTGATCGTAAGCAGAAAGTAAAAGAGATGTCCGTTGCCTCGTTGAAGCAGGCTCACCAGGAGTTGCGTAATCGGGGGCAGGGTGCTCAACGTAAGACTGGAAGAGGAAATGGGGCTAAATTATTTTTGGCAGCTGCTTTGGTTATCGGTGGGGCGATTGGTTTTTCATTTCTGTCTCAGCAGCCGCTATATGTGCGAGGTGCCATTTTAGGGGTCTCGTTGTTGCTCTCTGGGCTAATTGTTTTTTTCTGGTGTGATACTGGTCCTGGGTTAATTCGGTATATCAAGGATTCTGTTGTTGAGATTAAGAAGGTTGTTTGGCCGCCTAAAAACGAGGCTTGGCGCAATACATTCTTCGTTTTGATTTTCACGGCAGTGCTAACTTTATTTTTGTGGTTGGTGGATTCTTTTTTGGTGTGGTTATTTACGAAAATTGCTGAGTAATTTGCAGGGGCGAGAAAATGGCTAAAAATTGGTATGTCATCCAAGCTTATTCTGGGTTCGAGAAGAATGTGCAGAAGACTCTGAAGGAGCGGATCGCAAGAGAGGGAATGGAGGGGCTTTTTGGTCAGATTCTGGTGCCAGTTGAAGAGGTTGTTGGTATTAAGAATGGTCGGAAGACGGTTAGTGAGCGTAAGTTTTTTCCAGGTTATGTATTGATAGAAATGGAAATGACTGATGAATCATGGCACTTAGTCAAGAGTACACCTAGGGTTAATGGGTTTATTGGGGGTACTGCTAACCGTCCTTTGCCAATTTCTCAACGAGAAGTTGATGCGATAATATCTCAGGTGTCGGCGGTTGCTGGCTCTGAGAAGAAGCCTAAGCCGCGAGTTGAATTTGTGGTTGGGCAGCAGATCAGGGTGAGCGAAGGCCCATTTTCTGATTTTAACGGGTTGGTTGATGTTGTTGATTATGAACGCAATAAGTTGCGAGTTTTGGTGCAAATTTTTGGTCGAGAAACGCCTGTTGAGTTGGATTTTAGTCAGGTAGAGAAGATTTAGTCTGATTGCTTGGCAATAAGTAGGATTTTATTTATAATATACGGCTTGATTTTTTTGGGGAGCAGAATTTCTGCGTATTACCCGTTATTTAGGAGCTAAATGTGGCAAAGAAAATTGTAGGTTATATTAAGTTGCAGATTCCTGCAGGGAAGGCTAATCCTTCTCCTCCAGTTGGTCCGGCACTGGGCCAGCGTGGTTTAAATATTATGGAATTTTGTAAGGCATTTAATGCGGCTACGCAAAATGTGGAGCCTGGATTGCCGATTCCTGTGGTAATTACCGCGTTTGCAGATAAGTCTTTTACATTTGTAATGAAGACTCCTCCGGCCAGTATTTTGCTGAAAAAAGCTGCTGGTTTGCAGAAAGGCAGTTCAAATCCGTTGACTAGTAAGGTGGGTAAGGTTACCCGTGCACAGTTAGAAGAAATTGCCAAGACTAAAGAGCCTGATTTGACTGCAGCTGATTTGGATGCGGCGGTTCGTACTATTGCTGGTTCTGCCCGTTCCATGGGCTTGGATGTGGAGGGTGTGTAATGGCTAAGTTGTCTAAACGTTTCCAGGGTTTGCGCTCTTCTATTGATTCAAATGTGCACTACTCAATTGATGAAGCAATTGAGTTGGTGAAGAAAACGGCTACAGCCAAATTTGATGAGTCTGTTGATGTTGCTATCAATTTGGGCGTGGATTCGCGTAAATCTGATCAAGTAATCCGTGGGTCTGTTGTATTGCCAAAAGGTACTGGTAAGACTGTTCGTGTGGCGGTATTTACTCAAGGTGCCAATGTTGAAGCGGCAAAAGAAGCAGGCGCTGATGTGGTTGGGTTTGAGGATCTGGCCGCTGAAGTAAAAGCGGGTAATTTGGATTTTGATGTTGTTATTGCTTCTCCTGATGCGATGCGTATTGTTGGTCAGTTGGGTACTATCTTGGGGCCGCGTGGTTTGATGCCAAATCCGAAGGTGGGTACGGTTACGCCAAGTGTGGCAGAAGCTGTGCGTAATGCCAAGGCTGGTCAGGTTCAGTATCGCACTGATAAGGCTGGCGTGGTGCATGCCACAATTGGTCGCGCTTCTTTTGCGGCGGCTGATTTGCGCGAAAACTTTAATACCCTGTTGGATGCAGTGGTGAAGGCGAAGCCAGCTGCTACCAAGGGTCAGTATTTGAAGAAAATCGCATTATCTAGCACCATGGGTCCTGGTGTCCGTGTGGATGTTGGTAGTGTGTCCAGTTAGAAGAAATTTTCAGGTAGCCTTTGCGAGCTGCTGAGGCTGCCTGAAATATGGACTGCTTATGCTTGATTGTAAGTAGAGTCCAAGACCGTAGGGATCGTAAGATTTAATATTTTACCCTACGTAGACGGTGGTCCTGAGATTATGAGCAAGCAATTGCTTGCAAAATGTCTTTTCAGGTTGCCGAGCTGGTGGATGTCGCTAGACATTCTTTGATAAACAGTAGGAGGTAGACCTTGAGTCTTAGTATTGAAACTAAAAAAGCAGTTGTGGAAGAGATTGTTGCTGGTATCGGCAACGCTCAGACCATGGTGCTTGCCGAATACCGCGGTATCAGCGTTGCTAGTATGACCGAATTGCGTGCTAATGCTCGTAAGGAAGGTGTGTACTTGCGTGTTTTGAAAAACACGTTGGCTCGTCGTGCGGTGGAAGGCACTCCTTTTGCTGGGTTGGCTGAGCATATGGTTGGCCCGTTGGTATATGCAGCGTCTGAAGATGCTGTAGCTGCTGCAAAAGTGTTGCACCAATTCTCTAAAAAAGATGAGAAGCTGATCATTAAAGCAGGCTCTTATGACGGTGCAGTAATGGATGCCGCTCAGGTGGGTCAGCTGGCTGCAATTCCGAGTCGTGAAGAATTGTTGTCCAAATTGCTGTTCCTCATGCAGGCTCCGTTGTCTGGCATGGCTCGCGGCTTGGCTGCTCTGGCTGAGAAAAAAGCTGCTGAAGAAGCAGCTGCTTAACTATTTTTTATATTTTACTTATTCATTCAATTAGGAGTTTGATAGCATGGCTATTACTAAAGAAGACATTTTGGAAGCAATCGGTGGTTTGACTGTAATGGAGTTGAACGACTTGGTAAAAGAATTTGAAACCAAGTTTGGCGTTTCTGCTGCTGCCGTTGCTATTGCTGCTGGTCCTGGTGCTGCTGGTGGTGAAGCTGAAGCCAAGTCTGAGGTAGACGTTATTTTGGCTGCTGCTGGTGATCAGAAAGTAGGCGTGATTAAAGTGGTTCGTGCCATTACTGGCCTGGGCTTGAAAGAAGCTAAAGACATGGTTGATGGCGCTCCGAAGACCATCAAAGAAGGCGTTACTCCTGCTGAAGCTGAAGAAATCAAGAAACAGCTGGAAGAAGCTGGCGCCAAAGTGGAAATCAAATAAGTATTTTCTCGCTAACAGGCTGGCAGGTATCTGCCAGCCTTGTTTCGCTTGGAGATTAGGATTAAATAATAATTTACATATATTTGCTATCTAAGCCGGCTTTTATGGCAAATATATGTAAATTTTAGAGTGGTGGTGGATGTTGCTACCGTTCAAGTGGGAATCAATCTCTCTCATTATCCGGAGTGTTCAACAATGAGTTATTCAGTTACTGAAAAAAAACGTATCCGAAAGAGTTTTGCTAAGCGTGATAGTGTGCTGGAAGTGCCATATTTGCTGGCTACCCAGCTGGAGTCTTACCGAAAATTTCTCCAGCAGGAAACTGCTTTTGATAAGCGCTTGGATGAAGGCTTGCAGGCTGCATTCAATTCTATTTTCCCGATTGTGAGTCACAACGGATATGCTCGGTTGGAATTTACTCATTACATCTTGGGTGAGCCATTATTTGATATTGCCGAATGCCAGTTGCGTGGCATCACTTATGCTGCCCCGTTGCGTGCCCGTATCCGATTGGTGATTTTAGATAAAGAATCTTCCAAGCCCAATGTAGTGAAAGAAGTGCGCGAGAATGAAGTTTATATGGGCGAAATCCCGCTGATGACACCTTATGGCTCATTCATTATTAACGGAACTGAACGCGTAATTGTGTCTCAACTGCACCGTTCTCCGGGTGTATTCTTCGAACATGACCGGGGTAAAACCCACTCTTCAGGCAAGCTGCTGTTTTCTGCACGTATTATTCCCTATCGCGGCTCATGGCTGGATTTAGAGTTTGATCCAAAAGACCTGCTCTACTTCCGTATCGACCGCCGCCGCAAAATGCCAGTAACCATTTTGCTGAAAGCATTGGGATACAGCGCCGAACAGATCTTGGATACCTTCTACGACAAGGAAACATTCTATCTAAGTAAAGATGGTGTGGAGACCGAGCTGGTCTTGTCGCGATTGAAGGGCGAAACCGTAAAAACCGATATTTGCGATGCAGACGGCAAAGTGTTGGTTGCCGCGGGCAAACGGGTTACTGCCAAAGGGTTGCGCGATATTGAGAAAGCTGGCTTGAAGCGCCTGCGGGTGGATGCTGAGGCTTTGATCGGCAAAATGCTGGCTAAAGACGTTATCGTGCCCGATACCGGTGAAATTCTCGCATCAGCCAATAGTGAAATTACCGAAGAATTACTGGCACAGCTGGAAATTCATGGCGTGAATGAAATCCAAACCCTATATATCAACGAATTGGGGTATGGCGGCTATATTTCTTCTACGTTGCAAGTGGATGAAACGGCTGACCAAATGGCTGCGCGAATTGCCATCTACCGCATGATGCGTCCCGGCGAGCCGCCTACTGAAGAAGCAGTAGAAATGCTGTTTGATCGCTTGTTCTTCAATGAGGCCAGCTATGATCTGTCGCGCGTTGGCCGTATGAAATTCAATACCCGCACCTACGAGCAAAAACTGTCTGAAGACCAGCAGCAATCGTGGTATGGCCGCCTGTTGAATGAAACTCTGGCCGGTGCGGCTGAAAAAGGCGGCTTTATTCTCAGCACCGAAGACATTGTTGCCTCCATTGCCACGCTGGTTGAATTGCGCAACGGCCATGGCGAAGTGGACGATATCGACCACCTGGGTAACCGTCGTGTGCGCTCTGTGGGTGAGCTGACCGAAAACCAGTTCCGCTCCGGTTTGGCCCGTGTGGAACGCGCAGTGAAAGAGCGCCTAAATCAGGCGGAAGCCGACAACCTGATGCCGACCGATTTGATCAATGCCAAACCGGTATCGGCTGCGATTAAAGAATTCTTCGGCTCCAGCCAACTGTCACAATTTATGGATCAAACCAATCCGTTGTCGGAAGTGACCCATAAACGCCGTGTATCGGCACTCGGCCCGGGTGGTCTGACCCGTGAACGTGCCGGTTTCGAAGTGCGCGACGTACATCCGACCCACTATGGTCGTGTGTGCCCGATTGAAACGCCTGAAGGCCCGAACATCGGTCTGATTAACTCATTATCAGTTTATGCCCGCACCAACGATTACGGCTTCTTGGAAACTCCGTACCGCCGCGTGGTAGACGGCAAGGTTACCGATGAAATCGACTATCTGTCTGCCATTGAAGAAGGCCGTTATGTGATTGCGCAGGCCAACGCCGAAGTGGATAAGAAAGGCTACCTGAAGGGCGATTTGATTACCTGCCGCGAAAAAGGCGAAACCATCATGGCCAGTGCCGACCGCGTGCAGTATATGGACGTGGCTACCGGCCAAGTGGTATCCGTAGCCGCCTCGCTGATTCCCTTCTTGGAGCACGATGACGCCAACCGTGCCTTGATGGGTGCCAACATGCAACGTCAGGCCGTGCCCTGCTTGCGTGCCGAAAAGCCGTTGGTAGGTACCGGCATTGAGCGCTCCGTGGCGGTGGACTCTGCCACCGCTATCGTGGCCCGTCGCGGCGGTGTGGTGGAATATGTGGATGCCAACCGTATCGTGGTCCGCGTGCACGACGAAGAAACTGTAGCTGGTGAAGTGGGTGTGGACATCTATAACCTGGTGAAATTCACCCGCTCCAACCAATCTACCAACATCAACCAACGCCCGGCGGTGAAAGCCGGCGATGTGTTGCAGCGCGGCGATTTGATTGCCGACGGCGCCTCTACCGACTTGGGCGAACTCGCGCTTGGCCAGAACATGACCATCGCCTTTATGCCTTGGAACGGCTACAACTACGAAGACTCGATTCTGATTTCCGAGAAAGTGGCTGCCGCCGACCGCTACACCTCCATCCACATCGAAGAACTCAATGTGGTGGCGCGTGACACCAAACTGGGTGCGGAAGAAATCACCCGCGATATTCCCAACCTGTCTGAACGCATGCAAAACCGTTTGGAC
This sequence comes from uncultured Eikenella sp., assembly GCA_963515595.1. Classification (GTDB taxonomy): domain Bacteria; phylum Pseudomonadota; class Gammaproteobacteria; order Burkholderiales; family Neisseriaceae; genus Eikenella. The sequence continues at coordinate 19,543 of CAUPYH010000005.1, forward strand.
GAAAGCGGCATCGTATATATTGGCGCCGAAGTGGAAGCGGGCGACGTATTGGTGGGCAAGGTAACGCCCAAAGGCGAAACCCAGCTCACGCCGGAAGAAAAACTGCTGCGTGCCATCTTCGGCGAAAAAGCCTCCGACGTGAAAGATACCTCGCTGCGTATGCCTACCGGCATGAGCGGTACGGTTATCGACGTACAAGTGTTTACCCGCGAAGGCATCCAGCGCGACAAACGTGCCCAATCCATTATTGATGCCGAGCTGAAACGCTACCGCCTGGATTTGAACGACCAACTGCGTATTTTCGACAACGATGCCTTCGACCGTATCGAGCGCATGATTGTTGGCCAAAAAGCCAATGGCGGTCCGATGAAGCTGGGCAAAGGCAAAGAAATTACTGCCGAATACCTGGCTTCTCTGCCGACCAAGCACGATTGGTTCGACATCCGCCTGTCGGACGAAGAGCTGGCCAAACAGCTTGAATTGATTAAGCTCAGCCTGCAGCAGAAGCGCGAAGAGGCCGACGAGCAATACGAAATTAAGAAGAAAAAAATGACCCAGGGCGACGAGCTGCCGCCCGGTGTGCAGAAAATGGTCAAAGTGTTCATCGCCATCAAACGCCGCCTGCAGGCCGGCGACAAAATGGCCGGCCGCCACGGTAACAAAGGTGTGGTATCGCGCATTCTGCCGGTGGAAGACATGCCCTACATGGCCGACGGCCGCACCGTAGACATCGTGCTCAATCCGCTGGGCGTACCTTCGCGTATGAACATCGGCCAGATTCTGGAAGTGCATTTGGGCTGGGCTGCCAAAGGTATTGGTCAGCGCATTGAGAAAATGCTGGCCGAACAGCGCAAAGTGAAAGAAATCCGTGCTTTCCTAGAAAAACTCTATAACGGCAGCGGTAAAAAAGAGAACCTGAAATCGCTCAGCGATGAAGAAATCCTCACTTTGGCCGAAAATCTCAAGGGTGGTGCCACCTTCGCTTCGCCAGTGTTCGACGGTGCCAAAGAGCAGGAAATCTACGACATGCTCGAATTGGCCTACCCGAGCGACGACCCCGAAGTGCAGAAACTGGGCTTCAACGACACCAAGACCCAAATCACCCTGTACGACGGCCGTTCCGGCGAACCGTTCGACCGCAAGGTAACCGTGGGTGTGATGCACTATCTGAAGCTGCACCACTTGGTGGACGAAAAAATGCACGCTCGTTCAACCGGTCCGTACTCGCTCGTTACCCAGCAGCCGCTCGGCGGTAAAGCCCAGTTCGGCGGCCAGCGTTTCGGTGAGATGGAGGTGTGGGCGCTGGAAGCCTATGGCGCCGCCTACACGCTGCAGGAAATGCTGACCGTGAAATCGGACGACGTAACCGGCCGTACGAAGATGTATGAAAACATCGTTAAAGGCGAACACAAAATCGAAGCCGGCATGCCCGAATCGTTTAACGTGTTGGTAAAAGAAATCCGTTCGCTGGGCTTGGATATCGATATGGAGCGGTATTAAACGGGGCTTTTCAGGTAGCCTCTGAGGCTACCTGAAAATAGAAACGGCCACTGTGCCGGCGTGATATTTCCCGTCGAGCCGCCGTTTGCCGCCGGGTAAGAATCCGGCCAAGCCGCCCGCCCATATTTTTCAGGTAGCCTCAAAGGCTGTCTGAAACAGAGTGAGCAAAATACAAAATCCTGATTGGGAGCAAAAATGAATCTGTCGAACCTGTTTAACCCCCTGCAAGCTGCCGGCATGGAAGAAGAATTCGATGCCATCAAAATCGGCATTGCTTCGCCCGAAACCATCCGCTCTTGGTCGTACGGCGAAGTGAAGAAGCCGGAAACCATCAACTACCGTACCTTCAAGCCGGAGCGCGACGGCTTGTTCTGCGCCAAAATCTTCGGCCCGGTAAAAGACTACGAATGCTTGTGCGGCAAATATAAGCGTTTGAAATTTAAAGGTGTAACCTGCGAAAAATGCGGCGTGGAAGTTACCCTTTCCAAAGTGCGCCGCGAGCGCATGGGGCATATCGAGCTGGCTGCGCCCGTTGCCCATATTTGGTTCTTGAAATCACTGCCTTCCCGCCTTGGCATGGTATTGGACATGACCCTGCGCGATATTGAACGTGTGCTGTATTTCGAAGCCTTTGTGGTAACCGACCCCGGCATGACCTCGCTGCAACGCCGCCAGCTGCTGACTGAAGAAGACTACTACGCCAAGCTAGATGAATACGGCGAAGACTTCGATGCCAAAATGGGTGCCGAAGGCATTCGCGAACTGTTGCGTTCGCTGGACGTGCCGGCCGAAATCGAAATCCTGCGCCAGGAATTGGAAAGCACCGGCTCCGAAACCAAAATCAAAAAGCTGGCCAAACGCCTGAAAGTACTGGAAGCCTTCCAGCGCAGCGGCATGAAGCTGGAATGGATGATTATGGACGTGTTGCCTGTGCTGCCGCCCGATTTGCGTCCGTTGGTGCCGTTGGATGGCGGTCGTTTTGCCACTTCCGATTTGAACGATCTTTATCGTCGCGTGATCAACCGTAACAACCGTCTTAAACGCCTGCTGGAGCTGCACGCACCCGACATCATCGTGCGCAACGAAAAGCGCATGTTGCAGGAAGCGGTAGACAGCCTGTTGGATAACGGCCGTCGCGGCAAAGCCATGACTGGTGCCAACAAACGCCCGCTCAAATCGCTGGCCGATATGATTAAAGGTAAAGGCGGCCGCTTCCGTCAAAACCTGTTGGGTAAACGCGTCGACTACTCCGGCCGTTCCGTGATTACCGTAGGCCCCTACCTGCGCCTGCACCAGTGCGGCCTGCCCAAACGCATGGCCTTGGAACTGTTCAAACCGTTCATCTTCCACAAACTGGAAGTGCGCGGCGAAGCGGCTACCGTGAAAGCAGCGAAAAAGCTGGTGGAGCAGGAAGTGCCGGTGGTGTGGGATATTTTGGATGAAGTGATCCGCGAACATCCGATTATGCTCAACCGCGCCCCGACCCTGCACCGCCTAGGTATTCAGGCTTTTGAGCCGATTCTGATTGAAGGCAAAGCCATTCAGCTGCACCCCTTGGTGTGCGCCGCGTTCAACGCCGACTTCGACGGTGACCAAATGGCCGTACACGTGCCATTGAGCCTGGAAGCACAAATGGAAGCCCGTACCCTGATGCTGGCCTCCAACAACGTGCTCTCTCCTGCCAACGGCGAGCCGATTATCGTGCCGTCTCAAGACATCGTATTGGGTCTCTACTACATGACCCGCGATAAAATCAACGGCAAAGGCGAGGGCAGCCTGTTCTCCGATGTGAAAGAAGTGCACCGTGCTTACTACACCAAGCAGGTGGAATTGGGCACCAAAATCACCGTTCGTTTGCAGGAATGGGTGAAAAACGACCAAGACGAGTTCGAGCCGGTTACCAAACGCTACGAAACCACGGTCGGCCGTGCCCTATTGTCCGAAATCCTGCCCAAAGGCCTGCCGTTTGAATACATCAACAAGGCGCTGAAGAAAAAAGAAATCTCCCGCCTGATTAACGCCTCGTTCCGCCTGTGCGGCTTGCGCGATACGGTCATTTTCGCCGACCACCTGATGTACACCGGCTTCAGCTTTGCAGCCAAAGGCGGCATCTCTATCTGCGTGGACGATATGGAAGTGCCGAAAGAGAAAGCCAAACTCTTGGCCGAAGCCAACGCCGAAGTGAAAGAGATTGAAGACCAATACCGCCAAGGTTTGGTGACCAACGGTGAGCGCTACAACAAAGTGGTGGATATTTGGGGCCGTGCCGGCGATAAAATTGCCAAGGCGATGATGGACAACCTTTCCAAACAGAAAGTCATCGACCGCGAAGGCAAAGAAGTGGATCAGGAGTCGTTCAACTCGATCTACATGATGGCCGACTCCGGTGCGCGTGGTTCTGCCGCCCAGATTAAACAGCTTTCCGGTATGCGTGGTTTGATGGCCAAGCCGGACGGTTCGATTATCGAAACCCCGATTACCTCCAACTTCCGCGAAGGCCTCACCGTATTGCAATACTTTATCGCCACCCACGGTGCGCGCAAAGGTTTGGCCGATACCGCGTTGAAAACCGCCAACTCCGGTTATCTGACCCGCCGCTTGGTGGACGTAACCCAAGACTTGGTTGTGGTGGAAGACGATTGCGGCACCAACGACGGCTTCGTAATGAAAGCCGTGGTACAGGGCGGTGATGTGATTGAAGCCCTGCGCGACCGCATTTTGGGCCGCGTTACCGCGCAAGACGTGGTGGATCCCTCTAGCGGCGCTACTTTGGTGGAAGCCGGTACCCTGCTCAACGAGCAGCTGGTGGATCTGATCGACCGCTCCGGCGTGGACGAAGTGAAAGTCCGCACCCCGATTACCTGTAAAACCCGCTACGGCTTGTGCGCCAAGTGCTACGGTCGCGACTTGGCACGTGGCAAGCTGGTGAATACCGGCGAAGCCGTGGGCGTGATTGCCGCCCAATCCATCGGTGAGCCCGGCACACAGCTGACCATGCGTACCTTCCACATCGGTGGTGCCGCCTCCCGTGCCGCCGCCGCCAGCCAAGTGGAAGCCAAATCCAACGGTACCGCCCGTTTCAGCAGTCAGATGCGCTATGTCGCTAACAACAAAGGCGAATTAGTGGTGATCGGCCGCTCCTGCGAACTGGTGATTCACGACGAAGTGGGTCGCGAGCGCGAACGCCACAAAGTGCCTTACGGTGCCACTTTGCTGGTGCAGGACGGCTCTGCGGTAAAAGCCGGCCAAACCCTGGCCACTTGGGATCCGCATACCCGCCCGATGATTACCGAATACGCCGGCCGCGTGCGCTTTGAGAACGTGGAAGAAGGCGTAACCGTTACCCGTCAAACCGACGAAATCACCGGCCTCTCCACTTTGGTGGTGATCGACGGCAAACGCCGCACCAGCACCAGCAAGCTGCTGCGTCCCACCGTGAAACTGTTGGACGAAAACGGCGAGGAAGTTACCGTGCCCGGCACCGAAACCCCCGTTTCCATGGCCTTCCCTGTGGGCGCGGTGATTACCGTGCGCGAAGATCAGGAAGTGGGCAAGGGCGACGTGCTGGCGCGTATCCCGCAGGCTTCCTCCAAAACCCGCGATATTACCGGCGGTCTGCCGCGCGTGGCCGAGCTGTTTGAAGCCCGCGTGCCCAAAGATGCCGGTATGCTGGCCGAAGTAACCGGCACGGTGTCTTTCGGTAAGGAAACCAAAGGCAAACAGCGCCTGGTGATTACCGATTTGGAAGGCGTGGCGCATGAAACCCTGATTTCTAAAGAGAAACAGATTCTGGTGCACGACGGCCAAGTAGTGAACCGTGGCGAGATTATCGTAGACGGCTCGGTTGATCCGCACGACATCCTGCGCCTGCAAGGCATCGAAGCGCTGGCACGCTACATCGTGCAGGAAGTGCAGGAAGTGTACCGCCTGCAAGGTGTGCGTATTTCCGATAAGCACATTGAGGTCATCATCCGCCAGATGCTGCGCCGCGTGAACATTGCCGACCCCGGCGAAACTGGCTTCATTACCGGCGAGCAGGTGGAGCGCGGCGACGTGATGCAGGCCAATGAACGCGCCGTTGCCGAAGGCAAAGAGCCGGCACGTTTCGACAACATCCTGCTGGGCATCACCAAAGCCTCGCTCTCTACCGACAGCTTCATTTCCGCGGCCTCCTTCCAGGAAACCACCCGCGTGCTTACCGAGGCCGCCATCATGGGTAAGAAAGACGACCTGCGCGGCCTGAAGGAAAACGTGATTGTCGGCCGCCTGATTCCGGCCGGTACCGGCCTCACTTACCACCGCAGCCGCCGTGCTCAGTGGCAGGCGCATCACGAAGCGCAAGTGAACGAGCAGGTGGATGAAGCCGAATAAGGCTACCTGAAAAGCAAAAGGCTGAAACCGTAATAAGCGGTTTCAGCCTTTTTCGTGGGCGGATGGTTTGGCTGGCTGAAGGGGTTTGGTTTTCAGGTAGCCTGCTATAGCTGGGGCAATGATTGATTCATACCAGGCAGCGAGCCGCAGACAGTACAGCCAGTACGGCAAAGTGGGCCAGCGCAGTATGCAGTGAAGCACTTTATAGTGAATTAAATTTAAACCAGTACAGCGTTGCCTCGCCTTGCCGTACTGGCTGTACTGTCTGCGGCTCGTCGCCTTGTCCTGATTTAAATTTAATTCACTATAGTTATGTGAGCCGCATAAAAGGCTACCTGAAAAGCCAATCAAGCATTTCAGGTAGCCTTTTGATCATTTTGCTTCAGTGTTTATGCGCTGCCGAAGCGGCTTGCGGTTTGGCTTCGGCGGGCTTGGCTGGCGGCGGGTTGGTATTAGCCGGCTTGCTGTCTGCGGTTTTTTGTTCGCAGCCCATTTGTTGCACCATTTCCTCAAACTGCTGGCTCACCACTTCGCAGCCTTCGGCATCTAATTGCGAGAGGTCGCCGCGTGTGGCTTCCAGCGATTGCAACAGTGCATCGGCCTGGCCGTCGGGGGCTTGGCGGAAACAGGCGCGGGCGCGTTGGAAATAGGTTTCACACACGGGGTTCATGTGGTCGGCGGTGGTGGGCGGCAGGGCATGTTCCGGCTCGGGATTGGCTTCGGCGGCGGTGAGCGGGTCGTCTTCGGCATTGCCGTCCGACACTTCTGGGGTTACCAGCTCTACTGATACGGTGGCTGTTTCAATGCCGGATGCGTTACCAGCGACCGGTGCCGAAGCCTGCGAAGGGGCAGTCTCAGCGGCGGGTGTGGGATGTTTGCGGCTGCCGCCGGCCAAGAGACCGAAGGCGAGCAGCAGGCAGCCGGCCATTACGGCGGCTACAGCCAACAGCTGCGGTTTTTCACGCACTTGCTGCGGCAGGGTGCGCAGTTTCCCCCGCAGTTTCTGCCACTGAGCGCGCAAGTTTCCCCGCCATTTGGATGGCGTGGCGTTCGGCTTAGCTTGCCGTTTTGGCCGCAGGGCTTGCAGCTTTGCCTGCAGCTGCTGCCGGTATTGTTTCCAGTTTGGTTTGCCTTGCATGATGATGAATGTTGGTGTGGGGCTGTTGCCGTTGCGCATCTTACACGCAAGCCGTGCCGCGCGGGAAGAGCGGCGGCAGGGCAGGGCGGTTTTTGCAGCATTTTCAGGTAGCCTGGATGGCATGGCCTGCGTTAGCTGAAGCGATCGGTGTTTTCCTGCTTAGGCTCGCTAACACCGCAGGAGGCAATAAATGCGTTGGCTATATTTCCTGAACCAAATAGTTATGGTATAACACACCGCCTGTGTAAACAATCTGTAAAGGAGTTTTTATGTTCCGCCATTTATTGTCTGCCGTGCTGTTGGCCGGTTTATCGGTGGCCGCGCACGGCCATGAGGTGTGGGTGAATGCTGCGCATACGCATGGCGGCGAGGTGTTGAAGGCCGAGCTGGGCTATGGGCACTATCCAGAATTGGAGCCGATTGCGGCCGACCGTTTGTCGTTGTTTCCCAAACCGCTGCAATTGCTCACGCCGCAGGGCAAGATCGATTTGGTGCGGCGCGGACAGCATAATTATCAGTTTGAAACGCCGCGCGCGGTGGCAGATGGCAGCTATCTGCTCTTGGCGCAATACCGCCCGACTTTCTGGTCGCGCAATGCAGCCGGCTGGCAGCGGCAAAACCTGACGCAGATGAAAGATGCCACTTATTGCGAGCAAACCAGCATGTTTGGCAAAGCGGTGGTGAACGTGGGGCACGAAAGCGCGAGTAAGGAGCTGATCAGCCGGCCGGTGGGCGATTTGCTGGAGATTGTGCCGCTGGAAAATCCGGCCAATGTGCGCGTGGGCGAAGTATTGCCGGTGCGGGTGTTATTCCGTGGCGAGCCACTGCCGGATGCCACGGTGGTGGCTACGTTTGACGGTTTCTCCCACCGCGACCCGGCCGACAAATCACACCGCCTCGAGCCGCAAGCGTTCTCCGACACCACCCGCGCCGATGGTACGGTGGGCATCATCCCGCTGCGCCAAGGCAGCTGGAAAGTGCGCGTGGTGCACAAAACCGATTTCGCCGATCAGGCTGTCTGCGGCCAGCTGGCTGCCTATGCCACGCTAACCTTCGAGATCGGCAGCAGCCATCATTGAGTTGGCGGTTTCAGATAGCCTCAGCCTGCGGGCTCAAGGCTATTGCGGTATCAATCAAAAACAGGGTGGGCAATTTTTGCCCGCCCTGTTTGCGTTTGGCGTTTGATGGAAAGCAGAGTTTATTCTGTTTTCAGGTAGCCTCCATGGGCTAGCCAAAGGCTACCTGAAAAATGCCGGCGCGGTTTCAGGTAGCCTGCAACTCAGCCTTCTTTGCCGTCCACCCGCGGCGCGGTCAGCCAGGGCAGGTAGCGCCAGGTGTAGAGCAGCAGCGAAGCGGCAAACAGCAGGCCGGAGAGCCACAGGCCGGGCTGGTAGGCAGCCGGATACAGATACATCAACACCGCCGTGGCGGCACGCGCCAGCGCGGCGGCCACCATCAGCCAAAACGCCAATGGCATAGCTGCGGGCGCAGGGTAGAGCGGCCGGCCGGTATGCCCCAGCGCGGTGCGCACCATCATGCCCACCGTCATCAGCCCGATGCCGCCAACGGCCACCAAATGCACGCCCAGGCTTTGCCAGCGCGGTAGCCAATGCCCCGCGCCCATCACGGCCAGCCCCGCGCCGGTGAGCAGGAAGCCGGCAAACAGAATCCACAGCATCGGCTCTTTAGCCACCTCCGGCCGCCACCAGCGCACGGTTTGCACGATATCCAGCAGCCCGGCCGCCATGCTGAGCACGGCTGCGGCGGCCATTGCCGCATCGGCTGCCGAAGGCGGCAGCACCGCCTGCAAGCCGTAGAGCAGGGCCATAGCCAGCGGCACCACCAAGGAAGCCGTCATCACCAAAGGATGGCTGCCCACCTGCTCGCAGCCGAGCCGTTTGGCGGTGAAGAACGGAATCACGCGCATCCCCACCAGTCCGATAAAGCCGGCCACCACGGAAAGCCCGGCAAACAGCCCGCCGGCGAGGGCGGAAAAATTATGCCGCGCCAGCTGCCAATGAAACAGCGCTTGCAACAGGCCGAACATAAACAGCGCGGCCACCGCCAAATAATTGCGTTTGTTGCGGCTGCGCACCACGGCCACGCCCATATACCAGGCCGCAAGCCAATAGAACGCCACGCCCGCGATGCCGCCGGCCAGGGTGAGCGGCGCGGCAAAGGCAAACGCGCGCGCCAACAGCCACAGCAGTGCCAGCATCATCAGCGGAGCGCCCCAAGTGCGCGGCTGTTTCGTCCAGGTGGCTACCGCCGTGAGCAGGAAGGCCACCACCACCGCGCCGGCATAGCCCCAAATCATTTCGTGGGCATGCCAAAAGTAATTGGGCAGCGCGGCCGTGCCTTGATAGCCGAAGCTCCACAACAGGATGGAAAGCGTGCCGTAGAGGGCGGCCAGCGGGTAGAAGGGGCGGAAGGCCATGCCCCAAACGGGATGATTTTTGGAAAGCAGGTTCATGATGTGTCGATTATTGGTTTGATAAAGGGTTAAACGGAGAGGCTACCTGAAAAACGGCAGGCTTTCAGGTAGCCCTTAAATTATGCGGCAATACGGTTTCAGGTGTAGTGGATGAACAAAAATCAGGACAAGGCGGCGAGCCGCAGACAGTACAGATAGTACGGCAAGGCGAGCCAACGCGGTACTGGTTTTTGTTAATCCACTATAGTCTCGGCAAACGGCGGCACGGGCGCACCCAGTTGGCGCAGCAGCTGCACGGTTTCAAACACGGGCAGCCCCATCACGCCGCTGAAGCTGCCGGAAAGGTGCGCCACAAACACGCCGCCGATGCCTTGGATGCCGTATGCGCCGGCTTTATCCAGCGGTTCGCCGCTGGCAATATAGGCCGCGATTTCCTGCGCGCTCAGTTCTTTAAACCGCACATCGCTGCGCTGCGCCGCCTCCAGTGTTTGCTCGCCGAGCGATACGCACACCGCCGTCCACACTTGGTGTTCGCGCCCGGACAGGCTTTCCAGCAGCTCGCGGGCGTGCGCCGCATCGCGCGGTTTGCCCAAAATGGCATTGTCCAGCGTCACCACTGTGTCGGCGCTCAACAGCGGCTGTGCCAAGGCAAGGCCGCGTTGCGCCGCCAGTTGGCGCGCTGCCGTGCTTTTCTGCCGCGCCATCCGCGCCACATAATCCGCCACCGCTTCGCCCGGCAGCGCCGTTTCGTCGATTTCCGCCGTCAGCAGCACGGGCTGGAAACCTAATGAAACCAAAATTTCGCGGCGGCGCGGGCTGGCCGAGGCCAGATAGATGGTGTTGGGCATGGCGTTTCTTTACATAGCTGCGGAAGCCGCTAAGGCTACCTGAAAATCCTGTTTTCCGCGATAGCTAAAACGGGTGAATTTGTACAGGCGGGGCGTCGTGGCGGATTCCCACGTTGCGCCGCCCGCAGTCGGAGGCAAAGTTAATCTGCTTGAGAGCTTGTTTTTCCCGTTCCCGCCCTAATCTTGCGCGGCAAACTGTTTATTTATCTATTAGCAACCATGAGCGATCAAGATTATTATCAAACCCTCGGCGTCTCCCGCGATGCCTCCGATGACGAAATCAAAAAGGCCTACCGCAAGTTGGCGATGAAATACCATCCCGACCGCAATCCCGATAATAAGGAAGCGGAAGAGAAATTCAAAACCATCCAAAAAGCCTACGAAATCCTCTCCGACCGCGAAAAACGCAGCCGCTACGACCAATTCGGCCAAGCCGGCGTAGACGGCAATGCCGGCGGTTTCGGTGGTTTCGGCGGCGCGGCCGGCTTCGATTTCGGCGATATTTTCAGCCAGATGTTCGGCGGCGGGGGCGGTGCGCGCCAGCAGAACTTCCAAGGCAAAGACCTGCGTTACGATATTGAAATCACGCTGGAAGAAGCTGCAGCCGGCAGCAAAAAACGCATCACCATCCCCTCGCACGAAGAGTGCGACATCTGCCACGGCTCCGGCGCCAAACCCGGCACCTCCGCCACCACCTGCTCCACCTGCCACGGCTCCGGCGTGGTGCACGTGCGCCAGGCCATTTTCCAGTTGCAGCAAACCTGCCCCACCTGCGGCGGCTCCGGCCGCGAAATCAAAGAGCCGTGCGTTAAATGCCACGGCGCAGGCCGCGTGAAGAGCCGCAAAACGCTGGACGTGAACATTCCCGCCGGCATCGAAAACGAGCAGCCCATCCGCCTTGCCGGCGAGGGCGAGCCAGGCTCGCACGGCGCGCCCGCGGGCGATTTGTATGTGGTGGTGCATATCCGCCGCCACGAAATCTTCGAGCGCAACGGCTTGGATCTGCACTGCGAATTGCCCGTGAGCTTCACCATCGCCGCGCTGGGCGGCGAAGTGGAAGTGCCCACGCTCAACGGCCGCGTGAAGCTGAATATCCCGAAAGAAACCCAAACCGGCCGCCGCATGCGCGTGAAAGGCAAGGGTATGAAATCGCTGCGTTCTTCCTCGATGGGCGATTTGTATTGCCACATTGTGGTGGAGACCCCGGTCAACCTAACCGATCGCCAGCGCGAATTGCTGGAAGAGTTTGAAAAAATCTCCACCGGCCTCGACCGCGCCCAAACTCCGCGCCAGAAATCGTTTATGGACAAACTGCGCGATTTGAAAAACGATCTGTTCGACTAAGGCGGCAGTCCGCCGCACAAAAGGCTACCTGAAACCCGCTAGGACGTTTCAGGTAGCCTTTTTTCAGGTAGCCTGCCGCTTGCTGTGAACACACTTTTGCAGTATAAACACCTCCGCGCCACATAAATCAACATCATTCATCGGCGCTTCAAACCACTTCTCCGTTTCCCCAAACTGCCGCCAGCTGCCGCGCATCCGTGTGTGTGGCTGAAACCGCCGCCTGTTTTTCAGGTAGCCTTTTGCCAAATCGTTTGCGTGGCATGATATGCAGTGGACCAAAATAAGAATGGGTAAGGCGAAACAGCGCAACAGCGCAACAGCATTCTTATTTTGAATCTTCTACATGCAAGCCCTTGGGCGCGGCAGCCCCGCTCACCGCATCCACACAGGAGAATCTTATGAAGAAAGACCAAACTGGCCATCATTTCCTCGCCCGCCTCGGCAAAACCCGCCTGCGCCCCGGCGGCCGTTTCGCCACCGAATGGCTGATCAACCAAACCCGCTTCGCCCCCGACACGCAGGTGCTCGAAGTGGCCTGCAATATGTGCACCACCGCCGTAGGGCTGGCGCAGCGTTTCGGCTGCCACATCACCGGCGTGGATTTGGACGAAAACGCGTTGAATAAGGCCCGGCAAAACATCCGCGCCGCCGGACTGGAACATCTGGTGCAGGTGCAGCACGCCAACGCCACCGAGTTGCCTTTCCCCGACAACAGCTTCGATGTCGTCATCAACGAAGCCATGCTCACCATGCTGCCGCTGGCCAATAAAGAAATGGCGGTGGCCGAATACTTCCGCGTGCTCAAGCCCGGCGGCGTGCTGCTCACGCACGATGTGGTGGTGAGCGAGCACAACACCGAAGAGGCTGTGGAGCGCCTGCGCGACACCATCCAAGTGAAAGTTACCCCGCTCACCGAAAGCGCCTGGACCGATCTTTTCCACCGCAACGGCTTCAGCAACATCACCACCATCAGCGGCGGCATGACCCTACTCTCGCCCAAGGGCCTGATTTACGACGAAGGCTGGCGGCGCGCTTTCCAAATCGTGAGAAACGCACTCAAAGCCGAAAACCGCGAAACCTTCAAACGCATGTACCGCACCTTTAATGATCCGGCCAAACCCATGGGCTACATTGCCGTACACAGCTGCAAGGCTGCCGATGCCGCTGTGGGCGAACAAAACGCTTGAATGTTTTGTACATGCCGGATGTAGGAAAGGCTACCTGAAAACCTACTGGGATTTCAGGTAGCCTTTTGGCGATGGCTGGGGTTTCGCGGTTCAGGGTTGGCGCGTTTCAGAGGGAAAGTTGAGCAAAAACGCATGAGCAAAACTGGTCAGCCACCGCTTCAAGCAGGGTTAATTTACCCGTCCGCCGGCGAAACCGACTTCCTTGTTAGGCTGATTGTTGAAATGTGCCTTACCGGCAATTTCATTGGCTTGCGGGCCAAAAATGCCGAGCTCGTAATTACCCGCCCCGTGTGTAGCAGAATTGGCTGCGCCGTTAATCACATTATGACCATGCGGGTTTTGGGTAATCGGTGCGTCTGCCAAATTGATATTGCCGAAGCCATTTAAGCCGGTAATCGAGCCGTGGCCTCTTCTTGCGCCGTAATCAATTTGGTAGTTCAGGCCATTGCTTTTGTTATCCGAACCAGCCATTGCCCGGCCTTTATAGTTGATGATGCCTTGGGTGGGCAGATTGCTGGTGAATTCACCTTGGATGGAGCGAACATAGAAGTCGCGGGTTGGCGTGGCCTGGTGGCCGGGCTCGGTTCTATTGTGCAGTTGTGCGCCCACTACGGCGGAGTAGGCCTGTTTGTAAACTTCCAAAACGCCGCTTTCCATTTGGTTCCCACTGCTATCTTTCAGCACATAGGGCAGGGAGGTGAAGGCGTTCTGCCGTTTGTGGCCGATAGGGATTGTATCGCGGCTGGAGTAGTCTTTTTCATGATTCTGTGTGCCGATGAATTGGTCGTCTGTAATCCTGATAGTCGATGCCTGTCGATTGCCTATGGTGGGCAGTAGACCTGTGTGGGTAAACTCATCCGAACCGATATTGCTCAGTTGGCGATAACCGCCTTCTTTGGGTGTAAACGGATCAGTAATCGCATTAGCCAGCGAGTTGCCGGCGCTGCTGCAGCCGCCTAGGGTAAGGGCAGTGATGGCAATGTAAAGAATGTGATGTTTTTTCATGGCAGATCCTTTCGTTTTGTTGCAGGGGATGCTGTTCGAATCGGTTACAGTATAGCACGATGTTTGGCATGAAATATGACGAATATCAAAGAGTTTGATATTTATTGGTAGTGAAAAGCTGGTTTGTTGGTTAATTTAGGCAAGAAAATTTACGTTCTTTTTTGAATATAAAATTTGTAAAAAAGGATATGAATGGTTAAACCCGAACAGCTAAATCTGCTTGAAAATAGGTGAGAAATTCGCCATTTTGTCCACAAAAAGGCGGATGTGGCCGGGTGGAGTCATTATCATTTCCTGCATTTTACAAATGTTAGTTCAGGTTTGGCGGGCATATTGAATCCGCTATAATTCGCCCGTTTATAGATTTTGCCGCAAAGAAAGCGTTGGATGAGCATACAGAATAAGCCGCGGCTGGCCGCCTGCCTGCTGCTGTTGCCTTTTCAGGTAGCCTTGGCCGATCTGCCGGCAGACAGGCTGGAAACCGAGCCGGATACCGGCTTCGACATCACGCCAGCGGTCGCGCCGCAGGTGGAAGCTGCGCCCGCGCCTGCCAACACTCAGCCCGATAAACGCCTGCAAATGAGTCGCGAAGAATTGCTCCAGCGCCCCGAGCTGCTGCAACAGGCGCTCAGCTATGCTGTGCTTACCCATAATGCCGAAGGTGCAGCACTATTGCTGCCGATTTATCTCGAACTGTCCGGGCCGCACGATGCGCTGCTGGTGGCTTTGGCGCAGGCACTGATTGCCCGCGCTGAGGGCGACTACCAACGCGCCATCGGCCTCTACCGCGCCGTGTTGGCAGCCGACCCCGACATCCCGCCCGTGCGCCTTTCGCTGGCGCAGAGCCTGTTTGAGAACCGTGCCGACAAAGATGCGCGACAAGAGTTCGAACATTTCCGCCAAACCCCCAATCTCGCGCCCGAGCTGCAACAACTTGCCGGGCAATACCTCGAAGCCCTGCGCAAACGCGACCGCTGGAGCTTCGGCGGCAGCGTAAACTTCATCAGCGACAGCAATGTAAACAACGCCTGCCGTGAGCGCGAAATCCGCACCCCGCGCGGCGTGTGGACGCTGCCCGAGCCCGAATCCGCCCAAGGCTTCGCCTACCGCCTCAATGCTGATCGCGACTGGAATGTACACGGCAACCTCTACTGGCGGCTCAGCCTCGACGACTACGGCAAATTCTATTGGAACAACCACAAATTCGACGACCAAATCGCCCGTCTCAGCAGCGGCCCCGCCTACAAAACCGCCCGTGCCGAAGCCGCCGTTACCCCTTATTACGAACGCCGTTGGTATGGCACGCACAAATACTCGCGCGAAGTCGGCGTGCGCGCCGAATGGCAATATTGGCTTACTCCGCGCCATAAAATATTGAGCGCGCTTGAAATCGGCGAGCAGCGCCACGACCGCCGCCGCTGGCTCGACGGCGACAGCTACACTGCTTCCGGCACCTGGCTTTTCGTGCGTAGCCCCACCCAATATTTCAGCTTCGGCCTCGACTGGCTGCGCAAAACCGCCGCCGATAACAGCGAATCCTACACCCGTAAAGGCCTTCGCCTAGGCTGGACGCAGCAATGGGGCTGGGGGCTCACCACCTCCGCCCAAATCAGCGCCGGCCACCGTAGCTACGATGCCCCCGACCTGTTCCGCATCACCCGCCGCGACCATGAGCTGGCTGCCAGCCTGGTGCTCTCCCACCGCAAACTGCAATTCGCCGGCATCACCCCGCAGCTGGTGGGCACCTGGCAGCGGGTAAACAGCAACCACTTCTTCTATCCCTACCGCAAAGGCAACGTGTTTATCCAGTTCGGGCGTTCGTTCTAACGTTGTAGCTTGGTAATGGAAAAAGGAAAGGCTACCTGAAGTTCAGGTAGCCTTTTGCTTATTTGCTCAAACCGTTTATCTACGACAAGGGGCGCGGCGTAGATGGGAGTAGCGGCTGATAACGCTGCTGATACCGGCGGCGGCATTATCGTCTACGTTCATAAACGTTATCTGCATTTTGGATTCGCCCAATTCGGCAGATTGTTCGCCGCCGCTTGAGCCGGTACGGATGATTTGCGGATTGAGGCCGGCTTGGCGGGCTCTGGCGGCAGTTTGCTCAGCCTGCTGTTCGCTGCTAAACGAGCCGAGGCTCATGCGGCCGCCGGCGACGCTGACGTTGCGGAAGCCCTGCGAACGCACTTTGGCGGTAAATTCCTGCACGTCTCCTTCAATGGTTACGCTCACTTGGTAGCGTTCGCTGCCGCGCTGTGGACGGCCGGAATCGCGGCGGCGCTCCACCACGCGGGTGGCGGCGTGCGGCCAGCGGGCGAGCAGGCCTTTGATGCGGTGGTAGTCGTCTTCCGGCAACACGGCCACGGCGGTGCAGGCGGTGTTGGGCGCACGGATGCCGCTTTCGGGAGTGGGCTTGGGCTGGGCTTCGCCGGCGGGTTTGGCCGGGGTGTTGGGACGGCCAGGGGCAGCAGGCGCGGTGCGGGGGCGGCCTGCATCCACCGGCAGTACAGGCGTAGCCGTCTGCTGCGGAGCAACTGGCTGGGCGGGGGCGGCATGCACCACTACGGTGGTGGGCTGCGGCTGTTGCGGCTGCACAACGGGCGCGGACTGCTGTTGTTGCGCCATGCGCGTTACCAGCATCCCGCCGAAGACGATGATGTTTAATGCCACCAAAACAGCAAACAGCCACTTCATGTTTGTGCAGCCCAGTTGAGTAATCCGTGAAGCACGAGATTATCCACAATTTGAATGGGGTTGTCCAAAGCAAATTGTTCAGGTAGCCCTTGTTTTACTTTGGCAGCGCCGCCGCCGGTGATGATCACGGCCACGGTTTGGCCGGGGTGTTTCTGCTGCAGGCGGGTGTGCATCAGCAAAACCGCGCCGCAGATGGCGTCGAGCATGCCGCCGGCCATGGCGTTGGCGGTGGTGGTGCCGAAGGGGTAGGCTCGACCGGCGGGGCGGTTGAGGTTGGCGGTGTGTTGCGCCATCGCCTCTTTCATCAGGTTGAAGCCGGGCATGATGCTGCCGCCCAAGTAATGATTGTCGGCGGTGAGGGCGTCGATGGTTACGGCGGTGCCGCAGCTCACCACCACGCAGGCGTGTTCGGTAAAGAGGCGGCTGCCGAGGATGTTGAACCAGCGGTCGGCCCCGTGCTCGCTCACGCGGCGGTAGTGGTTGCGGATGCCCAAGGCCTGCGGCATGGAGCCGAGCCATTCCGGCTCGCGGCCGAGCTGTTCGGCCACGGCTTGCTGTTTGGCTTCGCCGCACACTGCCGAGCCGATGATGCGCACGTGTTCGCCGCCGTGCTGCTGCCAGCTGTGGGCAAGCGGCTCGAGATTCCAATAGGCGGCTTTGTCTGCCGCCGTGATGCGGCCGTTTCCCACCCAGGCCCATTTGAGCTTGCTGTTGCCGGCATCGAGCAGCAGCATTTTGCCTTGCTTGCCATCGGGTGCTGCGGCGTTTTGATTGTGCAGCGGGCGCAAGCTGATTTCGCCGCTCACCACATGATGTTCCGTGCCTTCGGCGTCGAGAATCCGCAGCGCTCCGCCCTCATCCACGCCCAAGGCCGTGCCTTGCAGCAGGGTTTGCCCGTCGCGCAGCAGCCGCACGGGCTGGTTTTGGTCGCGGTGGCAGGCGTGGTAACCCGCGAGGAAAGGGGCAAGGCCTGCACGGTCGAACTGCTCGAAAGTGTTCGCCAGCTCGGACAGCAGGCGTTCGGTGAGGCGGCTCACGGCGATGTGGGGCGCGCTGCCCTGCACGGCTTCGGCATCGGCCACCGCTTTGGGCTGCACGAAATTAATGCCGATGCCGATCACAACCGCGCTTTGGCCGTTGCAGCGCACGGTTTCGGTGAGGATGCCGCCGAGCTTTTCGCCGCCGATAACCAAATCGTTCGGCCATTTAATCTGCGCGGGCACGCCCAACTCACGCAGCACGCGGCAGCAAGCCAGCGCGGCGGCAAGTGTGAGGCCGCCCAACTCGGCCGGCGGGCGGGAAAAACACCAGCCTGCGCTGAACATTAAGCATTCGCCGATGCGGCTCTGCCAGCTGCGCCCTTGGCGGCCGCGGCCTTGGGTTTGATCGTGCACAAACACGATGCGGCGGTGGATAGGGCTGCCGGATTTGGCTTGGGCGATGAGGTAGCTGTTGCTGGAGGGGTGCTCGTGCAATAGTTCGGCCTGCCAGCCGGCGGCTGCGGCCTGCTGTTGCAAAACGGCGTTATCTAAAATCGCCAAGGGTCGCACCAGCCGCCAGCGGCCGTCTTGCTGGCGTAGCAAGCCGCGGATGTGCGGCGGCACTTGCTGCCAGAGTGCGTTGAGCTGCGGCGGCTTGCGGCCGATGCGGCGCGCCAACTCGGTAACGTGGTGCGGCCGGCCGTCTGCCAAGGCGGCCAGCAGCTGCCAGTGTACGGCCTGCATCATGAGCCTTGCTCCGCGGCACGGATTTTGGCCAGGGTTTGGGTGGTGGAGGTTTGGTGCAGGAAGGGGATGGAATACACTTTGCCGCCGCGCGCCAGGGTTTCGGCGGCGCCGACGATGTTTTCAGGTAGCCAGTCGCCTCCTTTCACCAAGATATCGGGGCGCACCAATTCGATGAGTTCGGCCGGGGTATCGCTGTCGAACCAAGTCACCAAATCCACGCTCGCCAGCGAGGCGGCCACGGCGGCGCGGTTGGCCAGCGGGTTGATGGGGCGGTCGCTGCCTTTGCCCAGCCGGCGCACGGAAGCGTCGGTATTGAGCGCGAGCACCATCGCCGCGCCGAGCGCGCGGGCTTGGGCGAGGTAGGTAACGTGGCCGCGGTGCAGGATGTCGAAGCAGCCGTTGGTGAACACCAATGGGCGCGGCAGCCCGGCCAATTTCCCGGCCAGCGCTTCGGGCGGGCAGATTTTGCGTTCGAAATCGGGGGTGGGCCAGGCAGTCATGGCAGCTCTTCCAAGGTAATTAAAGCGCGGATGATACCATTTCTGCGCCGCCGCTTGGTGTTGGGCGGGTGGGAATTGCCGTATAATCTGCAGGCTGTTTTCAGGTAGCCTCCCGTTTCAGGTAGCCTCAAACGGCGTTTTCCAAAAGGCTACCTGAAACCCATTCACTCCCAATCCCCACATCATGATCCGTTTCGAACAAGTTTCCAAAACCTATCCCGGTGGCTTTCACGCCCTGCAAAACGTCAGCTTCAAAATCAGCAAGGGCGAGATGATTTTCGTGGCCGGGCATTCCGGCGCGGGCAAATCCACCGTGCTCAAGCTGATTGCCGGCATCACCAAGCCCACCTCCGGCAAAGTGTGGATGAACAACCAAGACCTCGGCACGCTCAACGACAGCCGCTTGGGCTATCTGCGCCAGCACATCGGCCTGGTGTTTCAAGACCACAAAATCCTGTTCGACCGCAACGTGCTGCAAAACGTATTGCTGCTGCTGCGCATCATCGGCTACGACCGCGCAACCGCCGAAAAACGCGCCCGCATCGCCATTGAAAAAGTGGGTTTGGGCGGGCGTGAAACGGCCGATCCGATTACCCTGTCCGGCGGCGAGCAGCAGCGCCTGTGCATTGCCCGCGCCGTGGTGCACCAGCCCGGCCTCCTGATTGCCGACGAGCCCTCCGCCAATCTCGACCGCGCCTACGCGCTCGACATCATGGAGCTCTTCAAAACCTTCCACGAAGCCGGCACCACTGTTATCGTGGCCGCCCACGACGAAACCCTGATGGCCGACTACGGCCACCGCATTCTGCGTTTGCAGGAAGGCAGGTTTGCCGCATGAAACACTATCTCTCTCTGCATCTGGAAGCCGCGGGGCAAGCCTTTGCCCGCCTCGTGCGCCAGCCCTTGGGCACATTGATGGTGCTGCTGATGCTGGCCGCCGCCATGACCTTGCCGCTGATGCTTTATTTGGGCGTGCAAAGCAGCACCGAAGTGCTCGGCCGGCTCAACCAAGCCCCGCAGATGACCATCTACCTCACGCCCGAAGCCGCCGAGGCCGACATCGCCGCCATCCGCGCCAAGCTGGCGGAAGACAGCCGCATCGAAAAAGCCGAATACGTGAGCAAACAGCAAGGCATGGCCGAGCTGCAGCAGGCGTTTCAGGGGCAGGATTTGGTGTCGATGCTCGATACCAACCCGCTGCCCGACGCCTTCGTGATCACACCCAAAGACGGCGCCACCCCCGAAGAGCAAACCGCCCTGCGGGCCGACTTGGCCGCGCTGCCCAAGGCCGAGAGCGTGCAGATGGATGCCGAATGGATGCAAACCCTGTTCCAAATCAACGAATTCGTGCACCAAGTGTTTCGCTTTTTGGTGATCACGCTGGGCGCGGCGCTGGTATTGGTGGCGTATAACACCAGCCGCCTGCAAATCCTCAGCCGGCGCGAAGAAATCGAAATCACCAAGCTGTTGGGCGCGCCCGCTTCCTTCATCCGCCGCCCCTTCCTCTATCAGGCCTTGTGGCAGGGCGTGCTGTCTTCCGCCTTGAGCCTGGTATTGTGTGGCTGGCTGATGCGCAGCACCCGCCCGCTGGTGGACCGCATTTTCAGCCCCTACGGCCTGAACTTAGACTGGCGTTTCTTCCACGGCTGGGAAATGGCCGTGATTATCGCCGTGGTGTGCGGCCTGGGCATGGCCGGCGCCTGGCTGGCCGGCAGCCGCCATTTGCAGGAATTCAAAGCCAAGAGCCATTAACAGCCAAAGGCTAGCTGAAAGCCCTCAAACCATTTTCAGGTAGCCTGATGCCATACCGTAAAGGCTACCTGAAAAACCAAAGGCTCCGATAAACCGCAGCCCCTTTGGCATAAAATTTCAGGTAGCCTTTAATCACGCCATGAGGCTACCTGAAAACAGGAAATCCTTTGCCAATCCATCTTCAGCCCGCCATCATCCCTTCCCATTTCCCAGCCCGCCCTTTTTGCCCCAAACGGCAATCTGTTACAATCGCTCCCCCCTTTTTTTCGTGAGGCTACCTGAAAAGGTGGCCGCTGTTTTTCGCACATCCGCACCCGGCTCCGGCCGAAACAATATAGTGGATTAAATTTAAATCAGGACAAGGCGGCGAGCCGCAGACAGTACAA